>CAYUEI010000173.1:0-6629 GCA_964443445.1 uncultured Prolixibacteraceae bacterium
AAGGAATTCTTTCACAAGGTTCTATTGACAAGGCACTTGTTAATATTCTTGCAATCAGGATGAGGTTGGGTGAATTTGACCCTCCTCAGAAAGTACCTTTTTCAGGTATCAAACCAACAATAATTAATGATCCTTCACATAACGACCTTGCTATTGAAATTGCAACTAAAACTCCGGTTTTACTAAAGAACGATATTTCATTAGAAAATGGACATAAAGGGCTGCCAATTAATTTGAAAAACATTGATAAGATTGTAATTCTTGGTCCTCAAGCCGACAAAGTGGAACTGGGTGATTATTCAGGCCCGGTAGAACCTGAATTGAGTATTAGCCCTCTACGTGGCATTCAAAATTATATTAAAGAAAATAATCTGAATGTAGAAGTTGTTTCTCATTCAAGTGGAAACACAGAACGAACAACTGATTTCTTTACAATGATCGGTTTTTCAACGGTAACAACTGATGGGAAAGTTCAATCATATGATGCAACAAAATACGATGCTTCTGCTAAAGGCTTAATTTCATCAGCAAGGTTCGGAAGAGCTTCGGTTAGAGGGATTAAAGATGGCGACTGGACTGCGTATAATAACATTGATGTTACCAATTTAGATTCAATTAGATTTAATATGACCGTTTCTGGCGATGGAGGTTATCTTGATGTTAGGGTTGGTTCTGAAACTGGAAACATTCTTGCTTCAGAAAAAATTGAGGTTGTCTCTCAGGGAAATGAAAATTCATTTTTTGCCAGACCTAGGGTAGTGGCATTGAAAATTAAAACATTGGGAATAACAGGACCTCAAACTTTAGTTTTTGTTTACCGCAAAGCTGAAGCGCCTGGCACTGATAAAGAAACTCTCGATTTGGCTGCTTCAGGCGATGTTGTAATAATTTTTGTTGGCACCGATCAAAGTACAGGCAGGGAAGAATCTGACAGGTTTTCGATAACACTGCCGGGCAATCAGAATGAGCTTATTAAGTCAGTTGCAGCTGTTAACCCAAACACAATTGTGGTGATGCAAACCATGGGAATGGTTGAAGTTGAACAATTTAAGAACAATCAAAACATACCCGGGATTATTTGGACAGGTTATAACGGACAGGCACAAGGTACTGCAATGGCCCGAATTTTATTTGGTGACGTGAACCCCGGTGGTAAGCTCAATGTTACCTGGCATAAATCAGTAAAAGACCTTCCTGAATTTAACGATTATTCATTGCGGGGCGATGGTACAAATGGAAGAACATACTGGTACTTTGATAAAGATGTTTCGTATGAATTCGGGTATGGTTTATCATATACTACTTTTGAATACAGCAACTTCAGCATTAGCAAAAGAAACATTACACCAAATGATAAAGTCACCGTGAGTGTTGATGTCAAGAATACCGGAAAAGTTGATGGCGACGAAGTTGTACAAATTTATGTAAAGACTCCAGACAGTCAGGCATCTCTCCAAAGACCAATAAAGCGATTAAAAGGGTTTAAAAGGGTAACCATTCCTAAAGGACAAATTAAAACTGTTTCTGTTGATATTGATTGTGAAGACCTTTGGTTCTGGGATGCTGAAAAGGGAAAGACAACTTACGATCAGGGAAGATATGTTTTCGAGATAGGAGCTTCTTCAAAAGATATAAAAGGAAAAGTTGAGGCCACCATGAACGGAAGCTATAACCCTGTACTTACAACAGTTGTTGCCGAAACTGATATGGTGATATTACGACCCGGCTATACTGTTCAGACAAGAGTAACTGCCTGTATGTCAGACGATAGTTTTTATGATATCTCCAAAGCAAAAGTTGCATATAAAAGCAATAATCCATCTGTTGTAAGCGTCGACGAGAAAGGGAAAGTGACAGCAACAGGTGTTGGTGCAGCAACAGTCTTTGCTTATGTAACTGTCGATGGAACAACAGTCTCCAACGCTTATCCATTGAAAGTGATGCCTGATCTGACACCAAAATCAATTACTGTAAACGGGAAACCAATCATTGGTTTTGATAAAGGGGTGAAAGCGTATAGCTACCTCCTGAAAAATAATTCGAAGATCCCTGTGGTTGCAGCTTCTGCAGTGAGTAACGACATTACTGTTGACATTGAGCAGGCTAATGGTGTGCCGGGAACAGCAATTGTTAAATTAATCGATAACATCACTCTGGAGACCGATTTTTATTATTTGAATTTTGATATTAAATCGGTTAGTGATGAATTTAACGGATCGCTTGGTAGTCAATGGAATTGGATAAGAGAAAATAAGGCTAACTACGATCTATTGAAGAATTCAGGTAACCTAAGCATAACCAGTGAAATAGGTGATGTTTCAGAAGCAGCTAACAATGCAAGAAATGTATTGTTGCAGAGCGCAAATAACGATTGGACTATTGAAACTAAATTGGTAGGTTCAAGGGTTCCTTCACAACCCGAAAATGCAGGGATACTTGTTTACGAAAGCGACGACTACTTTTTAAAATTTGTGCTGAGGGCAGTTACAAAAACCCATAGAGGAGGAGGCGACAGAACAGCTGCGGAAACACAACCTGGCACTATCGATTTAATCATTGAAGAAAAAGGGATTGCTAAATCTATTGCCTCTTTCAATCTCAAAAAAGAAGTTACAGGTAATAATGCCTTGTTCTTGAAACTTGAAAAAAATGGAAGTAATTACACTGCTTTCTATTCAATGGACGGAGTTAAATTTGATAAACTGGGAACAGCAAATATCTTATTAAAGGACATTAAAGCAGGACTATTGGTTTGCGACGGAATAATTATTCAGGGTATGAAGAGCACTTTCTATTTCAATTCCGATACCACTAAACCTAATACTCCATTTGATGTAGCGTTCGATTATTTCCGTATTATAAATACAGGAATTAAATAGGTTTTATTAAATGTAAATATCAATTGATTCTAATTAAATAAATTATGAAAAATCTACTTGTTTTAATTCTGATGCTGGCCATTTCCGGTTCGTTATGTCTGGCACAGCAGCAAAATGTTATTGAAGATTTCAAACCTTCTTCAGTCAATCAACCTGATAAAGAATACCCGCAGGTAAATTCTGAAGGTCGGGTAAGGGTTCAGATTTCTGCACCTGAAGCCAATAAAGTACAGCTCGATATTGGGGCTGTAAAATACGACCTGGTTAAAGATGAAAAAGGTGTTTGGACTGGCGAATCTGCACCTCAGGACGTAGGATTTCACTATTATCAGTTGAATATTGACGGAGCATCAGTTCCTGACCCGGGCAGTTTGTATTTCTATGGCGCAAGCCGCTGGGGAAGTGGTATTGAAATCCCATCTGATGATCAGGATATCTTTGCTTTAAAAAACGTTCCTCATGGTAAATTAAGTGAAGTTCAGTATTTCTCAAAAACATCCGACAGAGTTCGTCGTGCTTATATTTACACACCTCCGGGTTACGATAAAGACAATTCCAGGCGCTATCCTGTTTTGTATCTTCAACATGGTATGGGCGAAAATGAAACAGGATGGGGTAATCAGGGGCACGCAAATCTGATTATGGACAACCTTATTGCTGAAGGTAAAGCCATTCCTTTTATCATTGTAATGGAAAATAGCAGTGTAAAATTTGAAAGACCTCGTGAACCAAGAACCCCCGGATCAATGCCTTCTTTTGACTTTGTTGGCGAGTTTAAAGATGTTCTTTTTAACGATCTGATTCCTTTTGTTGAAACGAATTATCGTGTTATTGCTGATCAAAAAAATCGTGCAATGGCAGGTCTTTCAATGGGAGGAATGCAAACACGCATCATCACAATGGCAAAGACTGATATGTTTTCGCAAATAGGCATGTTCAGCGGAGGCAGCTTTAGTATGGATGATGTTTCAAAATCACCGGGATTCAAAGAAAATGTTAAGTTTTTGTTCGTTAGCTTTGGTAGTCGTGAACTCGGGAACCCGAGACAAGGATTTGGTGGTGATCCCAAAGTTAACACTGAAGCTTTGAAAGAAGCCGGAATAAACGCTGTTTTTTATGTTTCACCGGAAACTGCTCATGAATGGCATACATGGAGACGTAGCCTTTATCAGTTTGCACAGCAAGCATTCAAAAAATAATTTTTCATACTCTGCATTGTTGAAATTCTCATTTACAACTATATTTCAACAATGCAGAATAATTTTAAGGTTAGCTATTAATTTTTCAACTATTGCCTGCTGATTTGACAGATATTGATATTTTGGCTACTGAACACAATGAGAATTTTATAAATAATTTTAATATAAAAAACCGTATGAGAAGATTTAAGTATTACATTATTCTTTGTTTTTTAATTAGTTACAACATTGGTAAAGCGCAGGATAAACTTTACAAAAATGAATTTCCATTATCTGATGTAAAGTTACTCGAAGGGCAGTTTAAACACGCATGTGATCTTAATATCGAGGTGCTTTTAAAATACGATGTTGATCGATTATTAGCACCATACCGCAAGGAAGCAGGTTTAAATGAGAAAGCAAAAAGCTATCCAAATTGGGATGGTCTGGATGGTCATGTTGCAGGGCATTATTTATCGTCTTTGGCTATAAATTACGCGGCTACAGGGAATAAAGAATGTAAAAAACGCATGGAATATATGCTTTCAGAACTTAATGATTGTCTTGAGGCAAGTTCCATTAATAATTCAGAATGGGGAGTAGGTTATATTGGCGGCTTCCCAAATAGTAAAAACCTCTGGTCTGCATTCAAGAAAGGTGATTTTAATATCTATAATTCTTCATGGGCACCATTTTATAATTTGCATAAGATGTATGCCGGACTTAGAGATGCCTGGCTCTATTGTGATAACGAAAAGAGCAAAACTTTGTTTTTGAAATTCTGCGATTGGGGTATCAACGTTACCTCTTCTTTATCCGATTCTCAAATGCAATCAATACTCAATATGGAGCATGGTGGTATGAACGAGATTTATGCCGATGCTTATCAAATTACCGGGAATGAAAAATACTTAATAGCTGCAAAGAGGTTTTCACACAATATTTTCCTTGATCCTTTGTCTCAGGGAATTGACAACCTTGACAATAAGCACGCCAATACGCAAATACCTAAATTCATAGGATTTACAAGGATCGCAGAGCTTTGTGGTGATGAAAAATACATGAACGCCGGCAGCTTTTCATGGGAAACAATAACACAAAATCGCTCTTTGGCCTTTGGCGGTAATAGTCGCAGAGAGCATTTTCCTGCTAAAACATCCTGCAGCGATTACATTAATGATGTTGACGGTCCGGAATCGTGTAACTCATACAATATGTTGAAATTGACTGAAGATTTATTTCGCATTAAACCTTTTGCCAGGTACGCCGACTATTACGAACGGACTATATTTAACCATATTCTTTCTTCTCAACACCCTGAACATGGTGGATATGTTTACTTTACAACAGCTCGTCCCCGCCATTACAGAGTTTATTCTGCTCCCGGAGAAGCTATGTGGTGTTGTGTTGGTACCGGTATGGAAAACCATGGAAAATATAATCAATTTATATATACACACTCAGGCGATTCATTGTTTTTAAATCTTTTTATTGCATCGGAATTAAACTGGAAAGATAGAAAAGTAACCATCAGACAGGAGACTAATTTTCCTCAGGAAGAAAGCACAAAACTGATTATAAAAAAAGGATCTGCGAGCTTTAAACTGATGATCAGATATCCGGAATGGGTAAGGGATGGTGCTTTAACGATTTTAGTTAACGGGGATGCTATAAATTATTCAGTACTTCCTTCTTCATATATCTGCATAGACAGAAAATGGAAAAAAGGAGATGTTGTTGAAGTGAAATTACCAATGCTAAATAAGATCGAGAGTTTACCAAATGTTCCCAATTATATTGCTTTTATGCATGGGCCCATATTGCTTGGGGCTAAAACAAGCGCTGAAGATTTAAGAGGACTGATAGCCGATGATGGACGCTGGAGTCAATACCCGGGCGGAAAAATGTTACCTGTTGACCAGGCACCAATTCTTATAGAGGATGATATTCAAAACATTTCAAATAAGCTGGTGCCAATTAAGGATGAACCTTTATGCTTTAATCTTAATGTGAAAAAGGTAAATCCAATTGAATTAAAACTTGAACCTTTTTCCAATATACACGATTCACGATATATGATTTATTGGCTGGCACTTACAAATAAGGGATACCAGTCTTATATCGACTCCTTGTCAATGATTGAAAAAGAGAAAATTGCAATTGAAAAGCGTACAATTGATTTTGTTGCTGCAGGTGAACAACAACCAGAGACTGATCATGCGATGCAAAAGGAAAATTCTAATTCGGGTAATTCAAATAATGAATTCTATCGTGATGCTTTTGCTAATGGCTTTTTTAGTTATGAAATGAAAACTAATTCCGAAACAGGCCTTAAACTTATTGTCAGGTATTGGGGTGCTGAATGGGGAGGAAGAAAATTTGACATTTATATTGATGATGAAAAGCTCTTAAGCGAAGATAATACTGGCCGCTGGAATCAATCGCGGTTTCAAAATCTGGAATATGCTATTCCTGACTCAATGGTTAAAAACAAGAAGCTTATCAGGGTGAAATTTCAGGCAATTCCAGGCAATACTGCCGGAGCTGTTTATTTTATTCGTTTGGTGAGAGG
>CAYUEI010000174.1:0-6457 GCA_964443445.1 uncultured Prolixibacteraceae bacterium
ACAAACCTGAAACATTTCGGTGCATCTCAAAAGGGGATAGTGAATGGCGCTATGATGTACGATACAGGCGAAATGAGACCGTTATTTCAATTACAGGTCGGTAAGCCCGGAAGTTCGTTTGCCTTCGAAATTGCGCGTAAAATTGGCCTTTCTGAAGATATCCTTCAGGAGGCAACAGATAAACTGGGGAAAGAGCATATTGATTACGACAGGCATTTGAGAGATATTGTCAGGGATAAACAATATTGGGAAACTAAAAAAGTAAAGATTCAAAGTGTTGAAAGAAAGCTGGATACCCTCAGTCAGGAGTATGCTGATGAGTTGCAGAATACACAGAAACAAAGGAAAGAGATAATTTCAGCAGCAAAGCTGGAAGCTCAAAAGATACTTGAAGATGCTAATAAAGTAATTGAAAACACTATACGAGAAATCAGGGAATCGCAGGCTGACAGGGAAAAGACGAAGGACATAAGGAAAAAGCTTGTTGAGCAAAAGGAAAAGATAGAGTCTATCGATCCGGAGGAAGAAAAGAAGATACTTGAGAAGATTGAAAAGATAAAACGACAGGAGCAGTCGAAGAAAGATAAGAAACCAGTACAGGCAGGCAAAAGTGAGCCAGTGGTTAAAAAAGCACCTGTATTCAGGCCAGGAGATAAGGTAAAGATTAAAGAAAGCGGGAATATCGTTGAAATTATTGATGTCGATAAGTCGAAAGTGATATTGGCACTTGGCAATATTATGACAACACTTTCTCTCGATAAGATTGAGCCAATCAGTAACAATGAAGCTAAAAAACAGGAGAAATCAACAGGGATAATGCCTAAGGCCGATTCATTGAAAAGGACAAATGAGATAATGCAAAAGAAGCTTACTTTCAAAACTGATATCGACGTACGGGGACAAAGGGCTGAAGAAGCTCTTGCCAACATTCAGGCACTTATTGATGATGCAATTGTTTTAAGGACAAAGACCCTCAGGATTTTACACGGAAAAGGATACGGGATACTGAAAGAAGTCATTCGTAACTATCTGAAAACTGAGCCTATGGTTAAATCATTCAGGGATGAGCATGTTCAGTTTGGCGGAGCTGGGATAACAATTGTTGAATTAGATTAAAAGCTTATGATGAAGTCGAATACTATGATTAGCAGCAAGATGCTGGATAAGTTGGCAAAAACACTTGAAGGAGAATTACGTTACGATCATATTTCAAAAATCATATATTCTACTGATGCTTCGGCATATAAGGAAACCCCTCTGGCAGTTGTATTCCCGAAATCAAATGAAGATATCAGGAAGCTTATTGCTTTTTCTTCAGAACATGAAACTTCCTTAATCCCCAGAGGTGCAGGTACTTCACTTGCAGGACAGGTAGTAGGTTCCGGAATTGTGGTTGACATTTCGAAGCACATGAATCAAGTCATGGAATGTTGTCCTGAAGAGAAATGGATTGAAGTTCAGCCCGGAGTTATTCTGGGGGAGATGAATATTTATCTGAAGCAGTTTGGTTTAATGTTTGGTCCTGAAACATCTACTGCCAACCGCTGTACGATGGGGGGGATGCTTGGAAATAACAGCTGCGGTCTTCATTCTTTGGTGTACGGAAGTGTAAGGGATCACGTTGTTGAAGTAAAGGCTTTATTGAGCGATGGTTCGGAGGTTATTTTCAATGAGTTATCTTCTGAGGAATTTAAGGAAAAGCTAAATGGTAATACCCTTGAAAACAAGATTTACCGGAAGATTGACAGTATCTTATCTGATGAAAGCATAAGATCAGAAATACAAATGCAGTATCCCCATCCTTCGGTTCCAAGAAGGAATAACGGATATGCTCTTGATATTCTTTCGAATATGAATCCCTACAGCAAGGATGGCGGGAAATTCAATTTCTCAAAGTTTATAGCAGGATCGGAGGGTACACTTGCTTTTATCACAAGTATAAAGTTAAACCTTGTTCCTCTGCCACCAAAGGAAAAGGCAGTTTTGTGCGTTCACTTTGACAAGCTGGAAGATGCTTTCAAGGCTAACCTTATTGCCTTGAAGTATAAACCTTCGGCCGTTGAGTTGATGGACAGGACTATCATTGAAATGACCAAGGGAATCCATGGTCTTACCAAGAACAGATTCTTTATTAAGGGTGATCCTGAGGC
This sequence comes from uncultured Prolixibacteraceae bacterium, assembly GCA_964443445.1. Classification (GTDB taxonomy): domain Bacteria; phylum Bacteroidota; class Bacteroidia; order Bacteroidales; family Prolixibacteraceae; genus CAYMTR01. Next base: position 2,151 of record CAYUEI010000174.1, read on the forward strand.
TATTTTGATAATTGAGTTGTGGGGTGAAGAAAAGGATGAGATAAGTAATTGTTCATCCTTGATAGAGAAGGAGATGAGGGATAGTGGATTTGGGAATCATTTCCCTTTGATCTGGGGTCAGGATATACAAAAAGTCTGGGGTTTGAGGACTGCCGGACTTGGTGTTCTTTCAAATATTCCCGGCGATGCCAAGCCGGTTTCACTTGTTGAAGATACAGCCATCCCTGTTGACAATTTATCAGAATATCTTGAAGAATTCAAGGCTTTACTCGATAGAAATAAGCTGAGTGCTGTTTACCATGCACATATAGCCACGGGTGAGCTTCACCTTAGGCCGGTATTGAATCTGAAAGACACAGAAGATGTTAAGCTGTTCAGGATCATAGCAGTTAAAACAGCAAAACTGGTTAAGAAATACAGGGGTTCATTGAGTGGAGAACATGGAGATGGCCGATTGAGGGGTGAGTTTATCCCGTATATGCTGGGAGAAAAGGTGTACGGGCTATTAAAAGAGATAAAAAGCACCTGGGATCCTGATAATATTTTCAATCCGGGCAAGATAGTTAATACTCCGCCAATGGATAAATCATTGAGGTATGAGCCGGGAGCAGAGACACTTAGCCTTAACTCTTATTTTGATTATAAATTAGAGCAGGGAATGGCCAGGGCAATAGAAAAGTGTAATGGCTCGGCCGACTGCCGAAAAAGTGAAATAATAGGCGGAACGATGTGCCCGAGCTTTATGGCAACACGCGATGAGATACATTCAACACGTGGTAGGGCAAACGTTCTTAGAGAGTTAATTACAAAGAAAGGGGAGGTGCATTGGGCTGATCAGCATGAGGTTATGGAGTCGCTCGACCTTTGTCTATCATGTAAAGCCTGTAAAAGTGAATGTCCGTCAGGGGTTGACATGGCAAAGCTTAAAGCCGATTTCCTTCAAAACCATTATGATGCAAATCCAACTCCTTTCAGAAGTTTGCTTATAGCCGGTTTTCCCCGTTATATGGAACTGGCAATGAAGCTGCAGCCCTTGTCGGGATGGGTTTTCAGGTCAAAACTAATATCGCCTGCAATAAAATACTTTGCCGGATTCAATGTAAAGAGACCAATGCCTTCAATTTCAAGACATTCATTGAACAGCTGGTATAAAAAGCATGATGCCGGCACAAAAGCAATAAAAGGCAAAGTGTATTTGTTTAACGATGAGTTTGTTAACAGCAATGAATCGCATATTGGAGTCAAGGCAATCCTGTTGCTTGAGAAGCTTGGATATGAGGTTGTAATTCCTCAACATACATATAGCGGAAGGACCTATTTATCAAAAGGGCTTGTAAAAAAGGCAGCTCTACTGGCCGAGGAAAATGTTGAAAAGCTGAAAGATATCATTTCAGATGAAGCACCTTTAATTGGAATTGAGCCATCTGCAATACTATCATTCAGAGATGAATATCCGCAGTTGGTTAAAAGTGAACTTAAAGAAGCTGCCATTAAACTATCAAAAAATGCTCTCATGTTTGATGAGTTCATAATGAGGGAAGCAGAAAAGGGAAATATAAGCTCTGATTTATTCACAACAGAATTTGCTGAGATAAAGCTACATGGCCATTGTCATCAGAAAGCTCTGGCAACAACCGATTCAAGCAAGCAGATGCTGGAATTGCCTGTGAATTACAAGGTAAGCGAAATACCATCAGGTTGTTGCGGAATGGCAGGGGCCTTTGGATATGAAAAGGAGCACTACGAAATTTCAATGAAAATAGGTGAGTTGGTATTATTCCCAAGTGTGCGAAATACTCCTGAAAGTGTAATTATTTCAGCTCCCGGAACAAGCTGCAGGGAGCAGATAGAGCATGGAACAGGGCGAAAAGCCTTACATCCGGTAGAGGTGTTGTATGAGGCGATGAGGTAGATTTGTCTCTTAAAAAAATGTGTATAGTTCAGTATTTCATTATGATTCAAAAATGAAATAAAATTATTTAATTCAAGTTGTCGTGTTTGAAGTTTGATATAAATGGAGTAATATTATAGCCAATATAGCAATAATAAATAAACAATGAAGGAAAAATTATCCCAATACAATCATAAACTGTTGCTTAGGCTATTTTTCTGCTTCTCATTAATTCTTTTATCATTTCAGAATGTCAGTTCACAAACATGGTACAGTTTTGATCTTAACGTATCAATTGGAGGTGTAAATGCTTCAACTTCAGTGTTGTTAAACAGCAGAATGACAAGCGGTCTTGATGTTACTTATGATGCAGGATTGCTTAGAAGTGGCAGTGGTGTAGAAGTATACACCAGGCTTGTGAACGACAATGGAGTTGATTTTGCAATTCAATGTCTTCCTTCTGATTTTGATTCATTTACAATACCGGTGGGTATTGAAAGCAAAAAGACCGGCGTTTTGACGGTAAGTGATGAACTTAAGGATATACCGGAAAATGTTATTATCACTTTTGAAGATAAGACAACCGGGACACTGACAAGATTAGACGGAGCAATGAATCTGGCCATAAACGTAACTGCCGGACTGGCGGGCATTGGGCGTTTTTATCTTTACGTTGAAAAAATAGAAATAATAAAAGATACGACAGTTGTTTCAGGCGATGAGGCATGTTTTGATGCTGTTAATACGCTAAGTATAGCAGGTGATGGTTCATCGGTTATAGTTGAGAACAATGCAACAGCTAATTTCATTTCATCGGGGAATATAGTTTTTCTACCCGGGTTTCATGCCGAAGAAGGAAGTAATGTAAGGGGATATATTGGTGGACCTGAGGATTTTTGCACTCCTGTATTAAAAAGTGTAGATGCTGAAGTGCAGGAAGAACAATCTTACGTCAGTTCTATACAGGCCTTGAATGATAAGTTTAAAATCTATTTCTCAGAAGGGTTTATCCAATTGAGCGGGGAAGTAAGGAATGGATCAATACTTGGGATATATGATATCGGAGGCCGAAAGCTTGGCGAGCATAAGCTTATGGGAGGAAGTTTAAACAGTATTCCTACTTCAGGATTACAATCAGGAGTATATTTACTAAGGGTGCTTGATTGTTCAGAACTTTATACAGGGAAGATAGTTGTAAGACAATAGAGAAGACTACTTATGAAAAACGAAATCAATATAGCTCAGCAGGATAATCAAGACCAAAGGGATTTGCCTGAAGTCCAAAATAATATAGACCGCAGAACTGCAATAAAAAAAGCAGGTTTTATTTCATTATCAGCAACTACAATGATGGTTTTATTGGGTAAACCTGATAAGGCTCTTACCGAATCATTGCCAAGTCCCCCGGGGTGGTAATTTATTTTTTTTCTAAATATTTTGTACTTAAGAAAATATTATTTATTTTTAAAAATTATATAACCTTAAATTACAATCCCTTTAATAAAAAAACTTGGAAGATAAAACTAACAAAAGCCAAAACCTTAATAGCATTTTTACAAGTAACATACCTTTCAATCGTCCGATGGGCATAGCAATAAAGCCCGGCCGGTTTAGTATTGGCTGTTTGAAGACAGTTGAAAACTATCAGAACATACCCTCTCTGATCAGCAGGCTGGAAGAACCGGAAAAATACGATTCATGTTATGTGCCCCGAAGTGTAATCGAAACAGGGGCTATCGATATTCATGAAATGGCATGGGGCAACAATGATAGTCTGTGGATTGTCAATACTAAACACCTAAAAACTAAATAATAGAAATTTATGAAAGAAAAATTATTTAACCTTAAAAAAAGAGTATTGCCGTTGAGTCTGACAATCCTAATATTGATTATGGTTTCAGGCATTGATAGCAATAAATTGTTTCCGAACATGAAAAAGGAGATAATATTCATTAGTTCAACAGTAGTAAGGACACCAGAATTTGAGAAGTCGTTGCCCGGGAATGCTGAGATAGTATATCTGTCGAGCCAAAAGAACGGTATAAAGCAAATAACTGAATACCTTTCAATGAGAAAGGGTATAGATGCCGTACGGATAATTTCCCATGGAAATGAAGGCTACTTTGTTATTGATGATGATATGATTGACAGAAAGTATATAGCAGAAAACGGTGAGATTTTCAGGGAATGGGGTAAAGCCTTAACTGAAGATGCTGATATAATGCTGTATGGATGTAAGGTTGCAGCAAGTGAGGAAGGTAAGGCGCTGGTGAAGAAGCTTGCTGAGCTGACCGGAGCAGATGTAGCAGCTGCCACAGAAGAAGTAGGGGGATTGCTTGCCAATTGGACACTTGATTACAAGGCAGGGAATATTGAAACTACTGGTTTAAAGATTGAGGATTACGAGTTTCATCTG
>CAYUEI010000175.1:0-6423 GCA_964443445.1 uncultured Prolixibacteraceae bacterium
GGGGGATAGTTTTTTGGGAGACATCAGATGATGTCTCCTTTTTTTTGTACTAACCATACATGTAGTGGTTAAAATTGGATCAATTAAACATTAGGGTGGAAAAGGGATATATTAGAAAAGTTGAGGAAAAGAGAAAAATTATTACTTTGAACAAAAAGAAATAGAGAATCAATCAGAACATCATTTTTTAAAGTTTACTACTTCCCCAAGGAATAATCAAATATTTCATTTTAACACTATACATTAATTCAGGACAAGATATTTACCTCTATTTGGATGAAAGAAATTAAACATTAATAACAGTGGCATTACCGAATATTTTGAATGATAAGAATAGCAAAGGCTGTCATTATAATTGACAGCCTTTGCTAGTGTCCAAAATACCTTAATCATCTTTTACTTGATGATAATAGTTTTAATAACAGTCTCCAATTTTCCATTATTTAATCTGCAAAAATATACTCCTGGATAAAAGAGTTCGTTAGTTAGCGTAAGCTCTTTCTGACCAGCCTTATCTGAAATTTCAGTGTGTTTCCAAATTAGATTGCCCTTAATATCAAATAACTGTATTGATGTTTTTCCTTTCAATTCATTGAAATAGTGAAGTGTAATAATTCCGCTTATAGAATTCTGGCTAATATACGCATTTAGCTTATTAACTGATGTTTTTTCAACAGAGGTATTTTCTTTAGTTGTAAAAGAAAACACATCTGACCATGGCCCGTATCCATTTTCATAGCCTACATTTCTCACACGCCAGTAATAAATGGTTCCTGGAAGTAAATTTGTAGTATTTATTGCGTAATAATTATCCTTAACAAATGCTTCTTCTTTGGATATTGATGAGTAAGTTGCATCACTGAAGTCTGAATTACTGGAAATTTCCACATCAAAAGTTGGGGGAAGTTGAATTATATTGCTCCATCGTAATTTGGTTTCCGTATTAACAGCCACGGCATTATTGGCAGGGTCATTCAACTCATTGAAACTATAAATACCATCAGTAGTACTGCGAATTAAAAAACCATAATTGTCATGTCCCCCTGTAAAAAGTAAATCACCTTCCATGCTTTTATCTCTCAATTTCATCCAGTAGTTATAACCACTTTGCGACCAAATTATATTACCATCGATATCAGCCTTTACAACATTTAACTGAGCAGCTGTTGTACTTTGATTAACAACAGTTCCCATAATAATGTTGTTACCGTCAGACAAAATAACCTCCGTAATTGCCTGAATAGTCGGGTGGGTATTATATCTTTTAGTCCAACTTAAAACTCCTTCTGACGTTAAACGCATTAAAAGTGCAGATTTATTTTTTGGTCCATTTTCATAACCAACAACTAAACAGCCTCCATCACTTAGAGGTAACACATCCGTGGCTTTGGAACGAATACTGTCCCCAGAATCAACTACTCCAGAATTAAAATAATTTTCCCAAATTATGTTACCATCGGCACTGACTTTCATTATACCCATTTTGTATCCATTCTCTCCTGATGACCTCCATATATCATAGTAACCAGCTGCAAAAAAAACTCCTGATTCCGATTCTCGCACTTTAGCCCAGTTGCTTCTTCCACTTGCTGACTGACAAGACCAAACTTTTTTCCCTTCTGAAGAAATTTTCACCAACATTCCGGTGATGTAGCTATTGCTACTTACTAAACATCCTCCATCATTAGTAGCGATTACATTGTTCATATACGCTTTCGACCATTCACCAGGGGCGGTAACGTCAATTGACCAAAGAGAGTCCCCATCAAGATTTGTCTTAATAACTGAGTTGTAAGTAGGCATTCCGTATGCTTTCGTATTGGTATTTCCAGCAAGGAAATAATATGAATCTTTAGTGGACGATATTGCTAAATCGACTCCCCAAATTGTGAAATTTGTTTTAGGTTTAAAAGGTTTTGTCCATAAAGTGTCTCCATCTTTTGAGAAACGGACCATAGTTAATCTCCAGTTATGTACATTATCTTCAACAACTCCAGTGTACCCACCTCCAGGGTGATTCTGCACATTTAGTAATCCCCATCCATTTCCTGGCCCTAAATACCAACTAGTATTAAAAGTATTTTGGGCAGATAGAAAAATTGGTAAAGAGATTAAAATAATCATAATGCTTTTTTTCATATCGCTGATTATTAAGTTTATATTATACAATTTAAGCTAAATTTAAATACACTTCGCTTAAACTTTTGTTTTTTTATTTCACTTCAATAATTTTCTCTCAATCCAATTACTTATAAAACTTTTAATTGCAAACAACAGAACCAGGGAACACATATATCCATTTTTTGATGGCACCATCAATTCTATTGTTATTTGATATAGTGGTAGTTCTCTAGTGTTTGCGGTTTGATTTAGAAAACAAAGCTCTTACTAATGTTTGAAATGGTATGTATACTTCTAAGAATACCTTATCAGAAAACTGCACAAATCGTTAGCGATCTTTCAGGTGTAACCCAAATTTAAAATTGAAATAAGTATTTAATCTCAATTATTTAACTAAAATAAAACACTCATTAGAAATAAAAAACACTAATTCTCATTCAGTAAATAATATCTTAATCTTTTGAATTTGCCTTAATTAACTAACTTTGCAGCTTAAATTTTTCAAATATTTATGAACTCAAAAAGTATTATTGGTATAGGTAATGCTCTGATGGACATAGTAGTAACTATTCCTGACGATTCAATACTAGTGAAAAACAACCTCCCAAAGGGAAGTATGACCTTAATCGATGTTGAAACATCATCAAACCTTAACTTACAAACAAAACACTTCAACAGGATATTGGCACCGGGAGGCTCTGTGGCAAATACAATACATGGACTTGCAAATCTTGGTTCCAAAGCTTCCTTCATTGGAATGGTAGGAAATGATGAAATGGGAAGGATATACCAATATGAACTTGAAAAAATAGGTGCAAAACCACACCTTTTTCATTCAGATACTTCAACAGGTATAGCTCTTGCATTGGTAAGCCCTGATCATGAAAGAACTTTTGGTACTTATCTGGGTGCTGCTGTTGAACTTTCTGAAAATGAATTAAGTAAATCTCTTTTATCAGGGTATGATATTGCATATATTGAAGGATACCTGGTTCAAAATCAGGATTTAATAAGAAGGGCAGCTACTATTGCCAAAGAATTGGGAATGTTGATAGCCCTCGATCTTGCCAGTTATAATGTGGTGACTGCAAATATCGGGTTCTTAAAAGAACTGGTAGCTGATTATGTGGATATAATATTTGCCAATGAAGAAGAGGCACATGCCTTTACCGGAAAAGGGCCAGAAGAATCGGTTGAAATACTTTCCGGTTTATGTAAGGTGGCTGTTGTAAAAACAGGTGAAAAGGGGTCTCTGATAAAACATAACGGTATATTAACAAAGATTGGGATTACCGGAACAGATTGCGTTGACACTACAGGTGCCGGAGATCAATATGCTGCAGGCTTCCTGTATGGCTTTGCTCAAGGCTTTCCAATTGAAACATGTGGAAAAATTGCAGCGATAATGGCAGGTAAAGTTATATCTATCTATGGGGCAAGAGTTGAAGAACACATGTGGGATGAAGTAAAGAGTGAAATAGCTCTGATCCAAAATTGTTTGTAAGACAATAATAATCTACCAATTACCATTATTTCAACTATCTTTGCTGAAAATTCATAAAACCATATATGGCTCACAAATCAGGGTTCGTAAATATTATTGGAAATCCAAATGTAGGTAAGTCAACCATAATGAATGTTCTTGTGGGTGAAAAAATATCTATTATCACTTCTAAGATGCAGACTACCAGACACCGAATCAAAGGTATTGTCAGCGGAGAAGATTTTCAGATTGTTTATTCTGACACTCCGGGTATCTTAAAGCCCAACTACAAACTTCAGGAGAACATGATGAAATTTGTTGATACTGCAATTGTTGATGCTGATATCATTATTTATGTAACTGACGTTATTGAGAAATTTGACAAAAATTCCAATTATCTTGAAAAGGTAAAGAAAACTGATATTCCTGTAATACTGTTAATCAATAAGATTGATCTTTCTGATCAGAAAAGTGTTATTGAACTGGCAAATATGTGGAAGGCTGAACTTCCTCATGCAGTAATATTACCTATATCGGCAACTGAAAAGTTTAATATAGCCCCAATCTTCGACATGATAATGGAAAGATTGCCTGAATGTGAAGCATATTTTCCTAAGGATGAACTTACCGATCGTAATGAACGTTTCTTTGTTCAGGAAATCATCCGTGAGAAAATACTTCTATTTTATCAAAAGGAAGTTCCCTATTCAGTTGAAATTGAGGTAGAATCTTTCAAGGAAGAAGAAAAACTCCTTTCAATTCAGGCAGTAATTTATGTGAACAGGGAAACTCAAAAGGGTATAATCATTGGGCATCAGGGACGAGCAATAAAGAAAGTGGGTACTGAAGCCCGGAAAGATATTGAAGAATTCTTCGAAAAGAAAGTTTTCCTTGAGCTCTTTGTTAAAGTGAGTAAAGATTGGCGGGAAACAGATACCAAACTCCGCAATTTTGGATATGAAATGCAATAATTTAAAAAAACAATAATGGGAAATATAGTTGCAATAGTCGGAAGGCCAAATGTTGGCAAATCTACCCTTTTCAACAGGTTGATTGAAGCAAGGGCAGCAATTGTTGATGACGTTCCGGGTGTTACACGTGACCGCAATTATGGAAAATGTGAATGGAACGGCGTTGAATTTTCAGTGATTGATACAGGAGGTTATGTACATGGTTCTGAAGATGTCTTTGAAGAAGAAATAAGGAAACAGGTTCTTCTGGCAATTGAAGAAGCCGATGTAATTCTTTTTCTAGTTGATGTTGAAAGTGGAATCACAGATCTTGATGACTCTATTGCCACATTGCTCAGAAGAGAGAAAAAACCAACTTTTGTTGTAATTAACAAGGTAGATAACAACCAAAGGATAACCGATTCATACGAGTTCTATAATCTTGGACTGGGTGATCTTCATTGCATATCTTCGATAAACGGAAGTGGTACAGGCGATCTTCTTGATGCAGTAGTTGAATCTTTTCCCAAAGATTCAATTATAGTTGAGGAGGAAGAAATTCCAAAATTTGCAATTGTAGGCCGCCCAAATGTTGGTAAGTCTTCTCTTATAAATGCGCTCACTGATGAAAAAAGGCATATTGTAACTGAAATTGCAGGAACTACAAGAGATTCGATAAACTCACGCTTCAATAAATTTGGACACGACTTTATCCTGACTGATACTGCTGGCCTCAGAAAGAAAGGTAAGGTAACTGACGATATTGAGTTTTACTCTGTTATGCGTTCAATACGTTCGATAGAAACATCAGATGTATGCCTGGTTATGATTGATGCAACCAGAGGCATTGAAGCTCAGGACATCAATATCTTTAACCTTTGCCTGAAAAACAAAAAGGGAATTGTCATTCTGGTAAACAAGTGGGACCTTGTGGAGAAAGATAACAAATCAACAAAAATATTCACAGAGGCAATAAAAGAAAGGATAGCTCCATTCAATGATGTACCTATTATTTTTACCTCAACTGTTACAAAGCAAAGGCTTCTTAAAGCTTTTGAAGCAGCCATGAAGGTTTATGAAAACAGGAAACAGAAAGTAAAGACATCGCAGCTAAATGAGCTTATGCTTGAAGCAATTGAAGCATATCCACCGCCATCAACAAAAGGTAAATTCGTAAAAATAAAATACGTTTCACAATTACCGACCCCTACCCCAACGTTTGCTTTCTTTGCAAACCTTCCTCAGTATGTCAAAGAGCCATACAAAAGGTTTCTGGAAAACAAGCTAAGAGAATTCTTTGATTTCGAGGGGGTACCGGTGACGATAGTTTTAAGAAATAAATAAAAGAAAGTTAAACTTTCTGAAATTGCATAAAGGGCATAAGGAACTGATTAAAATTACCAGTTCCTTATGCCCTTCAATTCGTATTTTAGATTGTAAATCATCATTTTTCTTACTGCCAATATCTAACTGAAATAATATTATTCACAAAAAAATTCTATTCTATTAAAAAAAAGGGGGGGGGGTATATTAAAATATATTATTATGTTTGTAAATATAGAGCCAAACAAAATAATAAATAAACCCTTATTACTATGTTATCAATATCCCTAAATAACTCTTACTCCCTCAATACTATTAAAAAATCAATATTCGTAACAATTTATATAATCCTTAAGAAGAAAGGAGGTGAAAAGATATCAATAAATTGATTATTAGAATAAATAATCCATATAAAGTGTTCTAATAGTTAATAAAACAAAGGCCTTTTAAGACAACCTTAATTATTTAATTTGAATGAAAAACATTTGGCTCTTTAAAATAAAGAAAGTTTTTATCTCATTATACCTCCTATCAATTTTAAGTTGT
>CAYUEI010000176.1:0-3441 GCA_964443445.1 uncultured Prolixibacteraceae bacterium
TCCAACATCAAATCAGCAAAGAATTCCATACAGTTTCTTTTGGTATAATACAAAGCGGCAACAGTTGGAATAAAATAAACATCAAGCTTATCCGAAGAATAAATATCCAGGAATTTCAATTTAGCATTTGCATAAATCTTCATTGGATACAAAGTATCATAAATTGAATGTGCGATTGAATCGTTTGGTAAATAATAATATTCTGACTCAAGCGTATTCTTTGTTTGCACAAGATTCATTGCTCCTAACCCGGCATCCATGTGAATCGTTTGAAAAAGGGCAGCAACATCTGCTGTAAACATCCATGATCTGTAACTTGTGTATTCGCCTAAAGCCGGATCATAAAATATCTTATTCGGATCTTCACCCCCAATACTGTTAGAAATTAGATGCAAGTCCTTAGCACTTACCCACATTCCTTGCAACCTTGGAGTTAAGGATAAAATAATTTTCCTGGGATTCTTTCTCTTAAAATTTGGTTTTAAATCAAGATGATAACCATAGGTTAAACCAATATTGGTTTCTCTTTCAGGTCCATACATGTATTGATAGAACTGAAGACCAAAAGCAACGTTACCAAATTTTCTGAAAAACTCATTTATCTTTCCGTCTTTTTTAAATACATATCCTTCTCCAACCCTCGAATGTACACTCAGGAAGTAGGTTTGAGGTGAAGAATTTGTCAATCCATAGAATCTTTGATCTCTTCCTACCAGTACTGAATAATAATTTTGAGTTCCAACATAAGAAGGATTTAAAAGATAATCATCAAATATATGATAGTTATATTGAGCTGTTTGCTGTGCATTCATGTTGAACGCAAGAAAACAAAGTATTATAGCAGCTAAAATCTTTTTCATATCAATCAGTTTATCTCCCATGCGACCTCAATATTGTAATATTCCCATCTATCAATTCCTCTTTTTCAGTCCCTTCAAACTTTCTTAAAAGGTATATATATGTACCCACAGGTGCAGGTCTTCCCCATTTATCAAGGCCATTCCATTTAATACCTTTATTATCTGAAACTCCTTCTTCGCTGTATATAAGTTCGCCTAATGCAGTATAAATCTGAAGTGTGTAACTCTGATATTGAGATCCGAATATTTCCCATTCATCATTATATCCATCTCCGTTTAAGGGAGTAAAAGCGTTATAATAATTGATTGGCGGACAAGAATCACCATCAACCGAATAGATTAATGTGTCAATAACAGCAATACATTCTGTATATAAATCTCTTACTGTAATTTTGTACAACCCAACACTAATATCTTCAACTATTCTTTGTGGTATACACCAGTTCAAATCTGTTCCTTCAACCCGATAACCGTCGAATACAGGAATAGTATCTGTCCAATCACGCTGCTCCATATTAAATCGTGATTCAGAACTATCCCACCTTTCTACAATATATTTAACACCATCTTCATAATAGTTATATACATCAACTTCGATATAACCATCAAACCAATAATCACATTTTGGTTGTTTAATCGTCGTAAAATTAACCTGTAAGGAGTCGTAAGTAGCCTTTATGGTGGTTGTATCTATTCCATTATATGGAGAATTACTTTTAGGGTCATAAACAAATCCGTTTATATCGGTAGCAGCTATACAACCATATTTATCAACCAACTGGCACTCATAGTAACCTGCAAATAATTCAACTGCTCGTGTTGCTCCTGGTGCATTTGTTTTTGAATAATCTCTTTCTACATGAGTAGCAGTAAATATATATCCTGCAGGTATTTCTGTAATAAATTCTTTTTCTCCCAGCTTGGCAGTAAATTCAATTACACCTGTTTTCTCATTGCTACATTTAATTGGCTTTGGTGTTAAACTTGTAAGTGTTAGTTTTTCAGGTTTGGTAAATATCGTATCAGCAATTGGCTGAATAATTTTTTTAATCCCCGGAATATTTTGAACATGACATCCATTTCCATCTTTAAGGTAAAACTCGTATGTAATATCAGTACTTAGCTTAACTCCTACATCGGATAGTTTAACTATAGTTGTATCTTCTGTAACTTTGTTTAAAGTCCAAGTGTCATTTACATATAAAGGATCATTCAAACTTAAATAGTATGGTCCGGTACCTCCTAAAATCTTAAGCTCCATATCACCATATTCATCGTAATGGCAAGAAAGCCCTGTAAATTTATAGATTGCAGAAAAGAAGTCCGGTTCTGTCATAAGGAAAGTTTCTGACTTTGGTGTAAGACAACCGTTAACATCTTTAGCTACTACAGCAAATTCATCTGTTTCTAAACCAACAAAAATGCTATCATCTAATTCTCCAAAGGTTTGACCTTCATCAACACTGTAATAATATCCCTTTGTTCCACCTTCAACATGAATTATTGTGGAATCGTCCATATCACCATTGCACAATTTCTTTCCCCAGTCAACTGAACTAATAAGGAATAGCTCAGGATTGATAATTTCAATTGCATCCGGGATTGAATCCGTACAACCCTTTGCATCAATTACTACAGGCTGGAAGAAACCTCCATCGTATTTGGTAATTTTGAATATGTTCTCAGTAATTTTTTCAACATCAGGAGTTACTGCAGCGTTACTCAAATCCTTCTTAAAAGTGTAACCGCCATTTCCTCCGGCAACGTTAACTTTTATCCAACCATCTTTTTTATCGTTACAAGTAACCTGGAAATGATCATTTTCACTAATCGTAAGCTCATCAGGGTTGTTAACTGTAAAAGTTCCCCTAAGTTCACAAAGATTGGCATCCTCAATTATATAATTGTAGGTTGTAAATGGCACATTTGGGTTTCCTAATTTCTGGAAATAACCGGTATTGTTAGGATTGTCAAGTACAGAGGGTGGTGCACTTGGTAAAAAATATCTTAGCAGTCCTGTTCCACCTATCCCGTTAATTTTGACTTTGCCATTTTCTTCATTATGACATTTTACATCAGTTACATCAACACTAGTAACTGTTATTGCCTTAGGATTTACAAGAATTAAATTTTCTGCAAACTTTTCGGCACAGTTCTTTTCATTATTCCTTACCCATACTTCGTATTCGCCGTATGGAAGATTTAAAAACTCATTGCTTTTCTGATATGTTCTGACGATAGGTCCCGCAACTCTGTACATCAGATAATTGAACGGACCGCCTCCTTCTGCTTCAACAGTAATTGAACCATTCTGAAGTCCGTTACAAGTAATGCTGTCAGAAATATACGCATCAATAAGGATAATTTCATCAGGCTGACCAATAGAAATTGTTTCAATTCCTGAAGGACATCCCTTGCTATCGGTAATCATAATGTCGTATGTACCAGCATCCAATCCATTTATTACAGGGAAAGTACTTGCTGTCCCATTGACAAATGCCAGATAACTGTTATCGTTTCCTCCTCTGGCATTCTGAAAAGTAACTTTTCCGTCAGCAGACTGATAACATGATAATGAATC
>CAYUEI010000176.1:3451-6401 GCA_964443445.1 uncultured Prolixibacteraceae bacterium
TCTACTCTGAAACCAAATTCAACTAAAAGGGGCTCAGTAATAGTAACAGACTTAACATTTGACTCGCACAGATTTGCGTCTCTTACTTTAAGCTGATATGTACCCTGCATTATTCCTCCGTCTATTGAATAATTCAATCCGGAGAAGTCTGCTCCCTGAGATACAACTCCTATCAGGTCATAATGATAATCAAGCACTCCACCTTTTACAGAAAAATCTATCTTAGCATCATCTTTCCCAAAACAACTTACATTATCAACATCTCCAAGCGTTAAAACAAGTTTATCGGGTTGTGAAATATTTAAAATTTTTGAAGCTGAGCAGCCATCACCATTTTTTGCTGTTAGTGTATAACTTCCGGCTTTTAAATCATAATTAGTTCCGGATGAAATAGTTGCAGTAATCCCCTGCCCTTTGATTGTAATATTTTTATCATCTAACCAACCTCCGGTTGCGGTAATTCTAACACTCGTAGCTTCTCCAAAACAAAGTATCGGATCATAAACAGGATCTTCGATCTGAAATAATTCAGGTTCACCAATCTCAATTGTAGGCATCGGACTAGATGTTGAACATGAATTTCTATCTGTGATAACAAAATTATATGTGCCTGCAGCAAGAGTTTCAATTGCAACATTCCCGGTTGAAGAAAACTTTGTCTTAGTTACTGAAGTAGCAGTATTGGTATAATTAATTGTATACCTTGGAGTACCACCTTCTATATTGAAATATAGCTGCCCATTGTTACTGTTTTTACATTTTACAGGATTACTACTTATATCTTTTACAGTAATCTGATTGGGCTCATAAATTAAAATATCATATTCTTTTTCACAACCATTTCCGTCCTTAATAGTAATCTTGTTCAGATATCCATCAGCTCTGGCAATCAAACCTGAATTTATCAATACTGATTTATTACCAGCTCCAAAAGGTATGTCTACTAAACTTCCAACAGAATAAGAAAATGGCAATTCACCATCAACATTCAATAAATATGAAGGAACATCACCGGGACATCTCATCATAATTGAATCATTGATGTTTGTAACAACAAGTTCTTTCTTATTTGGAACATTGAATCTTCTTAAAATATAAGGACAAGAAAGATC
Organism: uncultured Prolixibacteraceae bacterium; assembly: GCA_964443445.1. GTDB lineage: Bacteria > Bacteroidota > Bacteroidia > Bacteroidales > Prolixibacteraceae > CAYMTR01. The sequence goes on from CAYUEI010000176.1 coordinate 4,564, forward strand.
ACTCCATATTTTTAAAACATAATCGGATGATCTTAAGTTTTCAAAACTAACAACTCCTGCAGTTTGTTGCCTATCAACTAGCAGACTACCAATATATAACTCATATGTCATTATCGAACTGCTGCCTCCAACTGCCTGTACAGTCAGTTGAGCTAAGTCACCATAACATTTAATCTCACTTAGTTCAAACTGTGAAAATGTAATTGGTTGAGGCTCTTTAATCTCTATGTCTGAAATCAGGTTTGCCGGACAATTATTCCCGTCCTTCACCTGAACATTATAAGTATTCCCGGATAATGCGCCAATAATTATTGAATTTCCGGTAGGTATGTTACCTCTGGCAACATTACCTGTACTAGAATATATAAGATCATATTTGTATCCTCCAACTCCACCGATAACATCCATGTGAATCTCTCCGTCATTTCCCATCTGACAAGTAAGATCTACATTAGAAGCAGGATTATGAGTTGCTACAACTGGATCAGGCTGAGTAATTGTTACTGTACGTTCTTCTGTTTCGCATCCCCTTGAATCCTGAGCACGAACAGAATATGTTCCTGCCGGCTTATTAATTGGTGCAGGTGTAACAATCCCATCAACAAAATATGTATAAGGAGTTGTACCACCATTAACATTTATCTGAATAACACCAGTAGTATCGCCATTACATTTTGTAGCTATGCCTACAGGATCGTTTAACCATTCTATTGGAGAAGAAGGATTACTAATTACGTAAGACTGTGTGCCTGAGCATAAAGGGTTTCCTAAATCGTTCCACTTAATTGTATAACTTCCTGAAACTAAACCTGTAAAAGAAACAGCAGTACCATAATTTACAATGCCTTCCTGATCAACGGTTGCAATATTGTTATCATCCATTACAACTCTCACTTGACGTCCAGCCCTTCCTCCTCTAATTGTAACTGAAGCATCAGTTAAAGAACCTCCACAGTCCAATAAAACTGGAGAATTAGGGGTAGCTGATACAATAATCGGACTAAAAGGATCTAAATTGAAAGTTAATGTCTGATTGTCAGTTGGACAGCTTGTCCTGGTTACGGTTACTGAATAAGAACCTGCTTCAAGGTCTGAATAAATATAATCTGCAGTATGAGCTGTATATGGTTTTCCTAATGTAGTATTTCTAACTTCTATAAGGAATGGATCCGTAGGAAGATTAAAAAATTGAACAGAAGCAAAACTGTTGTCACAATTAACTTCATTAATAATGTTGTAATTGAAGTTTATAGGATCTGGAACTAAAATTTGTACTGTATTAGAACCTTTAGAACATCCACTACCATCAATAACTGTTGCGAAATAATTACCTTCTCCTCTTCCTGTGAAATCACCTGAAGCATTAGGTGGTCCGTCATAAGTTCCATTTTTGTATAACTGAAATGAGCGACTTGATTCATCTCCCCCGGCAGCTTGAAATAAAATATTAGCTGTTCCCCCAGAACATAAGGGAGAAACAACTGTGCTTTCTAAACTAATAAATAATGGAGGATTATCAACAATTGTAGCTTCTAGCGAAGTTGTATTATTATAAAAATCGGTCAGGGAAATTATATAAACCCCAGCGTCCAAATTATCTATTGAGAAACTAGCGGGTTGATTATTTACAACAGGTAGAAGTTGTCCACCTTTCTTTTGTATCTGATATTTATAGGGTGCTGTACCTGTACCTGGAAATACACTTATATCAATTCTACCCGTACTTTCACCGTAACATTTTGGAGAAATCGGTACAGGTAAAAATAATAAATCCAAAGGAGCAACAAGTGGATTCCCTTTCCCGCTGTTTGTTGCACTGGTTTGTGTAAAGTTTTCAG
>CAYUEI010000177.1:0-6396 GCA_964443445.1 uncultured Prolixibacteraceae bacterium
AATGTTGGGCAGTTCAACAAAGTGCGTTTAACCATTAATGTGGTATTAATGTGGTAGGGTTAAAGAAGTATTTTGTATGTTTTATTCAAATACATTTGCAATTTGAGTTGTTGAATATTTTCCGTCGTCAAGTTTCTTTCTTATTTCAGTAAATGCCTGAATTGTATATTCTGCATCTTCAATTGTATGGGAAGCAGTAGGTATAAGTCTTATAATTAATTTTCCTTTAGGAACGACAGGATAAATTGCCATGGAACAAAAAATATTAAAATTTTCTCTGAGGTCCATTACAACATTGGTTGCTTCAGGTACACCACCCTTTAGATAGATAGGTGTAATAGGAGAATTTGTTGATCCAAGGTCAAATCCTTGCTCTTTTAGACCTTTTTGCAGGTATTTAACTATTGTCCATAGGTTTTCTCTTAATTCCGGATTCTTTTTAATTAGCTCCAGTCTTTTTAAAGCACCAACAACCATTGCCATTGGTAAAGATTTGGCAAAAGTTTGAGATCTCATATTATATCGCAGATAATTGCAAATATCTTCATCGCAGGCAATAAAAGCACCAAATCCTGCCATTGCTTTGGCAAAAGTTGCAAAATACAGGTCTACTCGGTCAGTAGCGTTAAAATGTTCAACAGTTCCTGCTCCGGTACGACCCATTATTCCAAAGCCATGAGCATCATCGACAAGGAGTCTGAAATTAAATTCATCTTTTAAAGCTGCAATCTCATCGATTTTGCCAACGTCTCCCGACATACCAAAAATTCCTTCAGTAATTACAAGAATACCGCCGTTGGTTTTATTTACAATTTTCGTTGCGTGACAGAGCTGTTTTTTAAGGCTGTCGATATCATTGTGTTTAAAAACAAATCTTTTACCTATGTGAAGCCGAATGCCGTCTCTGATGCTTGAATGGGAATCAGAATCAAAAACAATAACGTCATTTCTTCCGATAAGTGTATCAATTACAGAAACCATTCCCTGATAACCGTAATTAAGCAGGAAAGCATCCTGTTTACCTATAAATTCAGCGATTTTTTTTTCTAGTTCTTCGTGTTTGCTGGTTTGTCCGGACATCATTCTAGCCCCCATGGGGTAAGCCAAACCATATTCCTGAGCACTTTTCTCGTCAGCTTCCCTGACTTCCGGATGATTAGCAAGTCCTAAATAATTATTTAAGCTCCAGTTTAATACTTCTTTGCCCCTGAACTTCATCCTTGGACCAATTTCACCTTCAAGTTTAGGATACATGTAATAACCATGACCATGCTTTTGGAATTGGCCAAGAGCTCCTTTGTTTGACTTCAATTTATCAAATATGTCCATTATTGCGCGATTGGTATAAACTATGCAAAAGTAAAATTTTTTAAAAGTGTTTACAAATTGTGTTAAATTTCGTTAAATAATTTTGAGATGCCACATAAATCTTTAATTTTCACGTTTTATAATTTAAACTAAAAGTATACTTTTGCAATTCAATTTCAATTATGAATAAAAATTGGTTTTTCTTATTGATTTTAAGTTCAGTTCTATTCTCATGCAGTGAGATTAATACTGTATTGAAAAGTACCGACTACGAATATAAATACAAAAAAGCTATTGAGTATTACGATGCCGGTGATTTTACTCATGCTTCGCAGTTGTTTGAAGACCTTGTATATGCATTCAGGGGAACATCAAAAGGGGATGATCTTTATTATTTTTATGCTAAGAGTTGTTTTGCTCAAAGAGATTTTCTATTAGCAGGGCATTATTTCAAGAGTCTGATTGATCAGTATCCTAGAAGTGAATATGCTGAAGAATCTCAGTTTATGGTCGGGATGTGTTTTTACAAAGATTCGCCATCTCCAAAGCTAGATCAAGAGATAACTAAGAAAGCCATTGATTCGTTTCAGCTTTTCATAAATATGTATCCTTTCAGTGCAAAGGTCGAAGAGGCAAATGTTCTTATTGATGAGCTTAACGAAAAGATTGTTTATAAGTCGTACCTTAGTGCGAAATTATATTACGACATGCAATATTATAAAGCATCAGTAATAGCAATCGACAACAGTTTAAATGATTTTCCAACAACAAAATACAGGGAAGAACTTAAATTTTTACTCTTTAAATCTAAATTTTTATTGGCATCAAATAGTATTGAATCAAAAAAACGTGAAAGATTGAATGATGCCAGAGATGAATACTTTATCTTTGTGGATGAATTTCCTGAAAGCAAGTATGTAAAAGAAGTGAAGAGAGATTATAAGCAGATTGCCGGAATGTTGGGAATTGAAGAAAAGGAATTAAGTACTATTAATTAATAGATATGGATTATAAAAAGACAAAAGCATCAAGTTCAACTATCTCAAGGAATATTGACCGGTTGGCAGAAGAAACAGGTAATATTTACGAAACTGTAATGATTCTTGCTAAACGCTCAAATCAAATATCTTCAGAGCTGAAAGAAGAATTAAATCAAAAGCTTTCTGAATTTGCTTCTTATACAGACAATCTCGAAGAAGTGTTTGAAAACAGAGAGCAAATAGAAATTTCAAAATTCTATGAAAGATTACCTAAATCAACTCTTATTGCAACTCAAGAGTTTATTGAAGATGGTATTTACCACCGTAATCCTTTAAAAGACAGCCGTAAGGTTAAATTTTAAATAAAAATTTTTTTCGGTGCGACTGAAAGAAAAACATATAATATTGGGAATCACTGGGAGTATAGCTGCTTATAAGGCAGCTGTACTTTTAAGATACCTTATCAAAGAAGGTGCTGAAGTTCAGGTAGTAATAACCCCTTCCGGTAAGGAATTCATTACACCTGTTACTCTTTCTGCATTATCAAACAAACCTGTTATCTGCAATTTTTTTGGAGCTAATGATGGCACATGGAATAGTCATGTTGACCTTGGATTATGGGCTGATTTAATGCTTGTAGCACCTGCAACAGCTTCTACCATTGGTAAATTTGCAAGCGGTATTTGCGATAATATGCTTTGTACAACTTATATGTCGGTAAAATGCCCGGTAATGATTGCTCCGGCAATGGATCTCGACATGTTTATTCATCCTGCAAATCAAAGAAATCTTTCTCTTCTTAAAGAATTCGGCAACATTATTATTGAACCTGCAACAGGTGAGCTAGCCAGCGGGTTAAAAGGAAAAGGCCGTATGCAGGAACCCGAAGCTATTGTTGAAGAAGTGGTAAAGTTCTTCAACGAAAAAAAAAACTGAATAAGAAGATATTCCTGGTAACTGCCGGGCCTACTCACGAAAAAATAGATCCTGTAAGGTTTATTGGTAATTATTCATCCGGAAAAATGGGCTTTGCTATTGCTGATGAACTTGCAGACAGAGGCGCTGAGGTAATTCTTATTGCCGGTCCGGTTTCATTAAAAACCAGGAATAAGAATATTAAAAGAATAGATATTGTTTCTGCTGAAGAAATGAATGAGCAGTGTCTTAAATATTTCCCTGAAACAAACGGTGCAATAATGTGTGCTGCTGTTGCTGATTTTACACCCGTTATCAAGTCAGATAAAAAGGTAAAGAGGGGGAAGGAAAACTTTATAATTGAATTGAAGCCTAATCCCGATATTGCTGCAGGACTTGGAAAATTAAAAAAAGAAGGACAAATACTTGTAGGATTTGCTCTTGAAACTGACGATGAAGAAAAAAATGCAATCCTGAAACTTCAAAAGAAAAACCTGGATTTCATAGTTTTAAATTCGTTGAATGACCCGGGTGCCGGATTTCAGGCCGACACAAATAAAATAACTATCATCGATAAGTATAATAAATCATTCAATTTTGAGTTAAAATCTAAAGCTGAAGTTGCTAAAGATATTATCAACCGTTTGATTGAAGAAATGGGATTGTAATATCGATTTCAATTTTTAAATTTACATTTCAAATGTGACTATGATGAGAAGATTTTTATTATCTGCTTTTTTTCTGATATTACTTTCTAATATATTGGTTGCTCAGGAGTTAAGGTGTAATATAAGTGTTAATGCAAACAAAATTCCGGGAGCAAATAAGAATATTTTCCGTTCTATGCAGATGGATTTGTACGAGTTCATGAATAACAGAAAGTGGACTAAACACAATTATTCCAATAACGAAAAGATTGAATGTAGTATCACTATTCAGATTACGCGTCAGGTTTCTTCCGATGAATACGAAGCGACTATAAACGTACAAAGTAAACGACCTGTGTATAATTCATCTTTTAAATCAACTGTTCTTAATATTCAAGATGAAAGTTTCAGGTTTAAGTATCAGGAGTTTCAAACGATAGAATTTGTGGAATCAGGCAATAAGGATAACCTTACCAATACATTGGCATATTATGCTTATGTGATTCTTGGGTTTGATTATGATACCTTCTCTTTGAACGGGGGTACTGAATATTTTGAAAGAGCCCGTCAGATAGTTACCGAATCACAGAATGTGCAGTGGAAGAATTCAGGATGGAAGGCTTTTGAGTCAGACTATAACAGATATTGGCTGGTAGATAATGTTTTAAACAAGACATATCTTCCATATCGCGAGCTTATGTACAGGTATCACAGGAAAGGCCTTGATGTTATGTCGGAAAGAGTAGAAGAAGGACGAAGTGAAATTGCTGAATCTTTAAGATTACTTCAAAAGGTATTCAGGTCTCGTTCTAAGCTTTATATTACTCAGATTTTCTTTGATTCCAAGTCTAATGAACTTGTAAATATTTTTTCTAATTCATTCCCCGATGAGCAAAATAGGGTCATTAAAATTCTTAACGAATGTGATCCTTCAAATGCTTCAAAATATGAACGTATAAAAAAAGGAGAAAGTACTTCTGATATTTGACCTATGCTTTCAGGACTATTAATAAAAAACTATGCCATTATCAAAGAGCTGAATATAAATTTCGGCAAGGGTTTTTGTGTAATTACCGGAGAAACAGGTGCCGGTAAATCAATTATAATGGGGGCACTTTCGTTAATACTGGGACAGCGTGCCGATTCATCGGCGTTAAACTCATCTGATGAAAAGTGTGTTGTTGAAGGTCGTTTTGAAATAAACGGCAAAAACGATATCAAATCATTCTTTGAAAATAATGACCTTGACTTTGATGATTTAATTATTCTCAGGAGAGAAATCCTGCCTAATGGAAAATCGAGAGCTTTTATTAATGATACACCTGTTCAGCTGAATCTTATGAGAGATATCGGCATAAAGCTAATTGATGTTCACTCTCAGCATTCAAATCTTGAACTTGGTAAAAAACAATTTCAGCTTAATGTTGTCGATTGGTATGGAGGACATTCTGATGAGCTTTCAAAATATAGTGAACAGTATAAGGAATACAGAAAGCTTGAATCTTTGCTTTTGTCAACAAGAGAGATGGCTAAACAATCAAAGGCAGATTTGAATTTTTATGAGTTTCAGTTTAATCAGCTAAATGAGGCTAAGCTTGTTGATGGTGAACAGGAACAACTTGAACAGGAACAGGAAATGCTGACTCATGCAGAAGATATAAAAGCAGGGCTTTATACAATCAGCAATTTACTTGATGGTGATGAACAATCAGTCATCCTTAAAATGAAAGAGATTTATTCCGTTGCTCAGAGAATGACTGTTTATTTGCCCATAGCTGAGACTATCCAAGGTAGAATTGAGAGTCAGCTTATTGAAGTCAGGGATATAGCCCGGGAATGTGAACAGCTGCTTGAAAAAACTGATTCAGATCCTTCCCGTCTTGAATATATAAATAACAGGCTTGACCTGATATATACTTTTCATCAGAAGCATAGAACAGGATCTGTAGCTGAGCTTATAGCACTGCGCGATAGTTTCGATGAAAAGATTCAGGCAGCAGCTTCTTATGATGAAGAAATTGAGCGATTAGAAAAACTTTGTACTTCGTTGTATACAAAAATGGTAGAAACGGCTGCTAATCTAAGTAATTGCAGGAAAAAGATTTTACCTGATATTGAAAAAGAAATTGTATCATATCTTAATCTTTTGGGGATGCCAAATGCAATTTTTAATGTTGAAGTTGGAAGGAAAGACGATTATACTCCATCAGGAATAGATGAAGTTTCATTCTTATTTAATGCAAACAAAGGAGGGCAACCGGAAGAAATAAATAAAATAGCATCAGGAGGTGAATTATCACGTCTTATGCTTGCTATAAAAAGCGTTATTGCAAGATCAAAGGAACTCCCGGCTATTATATTTGATGAGATTGATACTGGAATTTCGGGTGAGATTGCCAATAAAATGGCAGATATTTTAAAATCTATTGCCGGCTATATGCAGGTAATAAATATTACTCATCTTCCTCAGATAGCTTCTAAAGGAGATAACCATTATCTGGTTTATAAAAATGAAAATGAGAGAAATGTAGAAACCGGAATGAGGA
>CAYUEI010000178.1:0-6350 GCA_964443445.1 uncultured Prolixibacteraceae bacterium
ATATAAACGATTACAATGTAGAATTAAACTGGGGGCAAGCAAAAGAATACCGCGACCTCATAAAGAGAATAAGACAAATGGGGGCACCTGTAACAGGTGTAGGTATTCAGGCTCACTTCTGGGATTGTTGCAGGCCAAATGTTGATGAGGTTGTGAAAAACCTCAACATAATTGCTGAAGCAGGATTACCAATGAGATTAACAGAATATGACTGGGGAAAAGATCTTACTGAAAAACAACAGGTTGATGATTTCGTCATGGTAGCAACAATTGCCTTTTCTCATCCATCAGTCAACGGAATGATATGCTGGGGGTTAAACGACGAAGGAGCATGGCGGGAAAATTCAGGCTTCTTTTATTCTGACTACAGACCAAAATTAGCAGCTGACACATTGCTTTATTATACAAAAGTAAAATGGGCTACTAACTTCGATTCAACAATGACAGAAGGAAATGCCATGAATTTCAATGCTTATTATGGCGACTACACCATTGAAGTTAACTTTGACGGACAAATAAAGGAATTCACAGTTCCTTGCCTTAAAAAATACAAAGATTCGATATTTACCCTTGTTGAAACAGATGCTTTGTTGAAAGGTCCGGAATTCTTATCGGCCGAAATGGCTGAAAAGAAATCAGTGCGTTTACTATTTGACAAACCAATTGATAGTAATTCGTTAAAAAGAAGTGATTTTAAATTCTTCTCAAAAAAAGGTATTGGTTTGATTTCTGTTGAGTCAGATTCCAAAGATGAAAAATCATTAATTCTGAATTTGAGTAGTGATGTTACTGAAGGCGATCCCGTTTTTGTTTCCTATTTCCCGGGGAAATTGAAAGCTGCTGATGGAAGTGCTGCTAAAGCTTTTGGACCGGAAAGTATTAAAAACGAGAAAAAGGTTTCGGTTGAAAATATTGATAATAAATTCGTAGCTAAAGTATTCCCGAATCCTGCGACCAATCAGTTACAAATTGAAAATCCAAACAGTTCTATTGATGTCACATTATACAACAGTATTGGCATGTCAGTTCTTACAGAGTATTCAAATACAGGCATTATGAACATCAATGTAGCTCAATTCAAGAGGGGATTGTATATAATAAAAGTGAAGGATTCAAATGATCATATTTATTATCAGAAAGTTATACTTAAGTAGTATCTTTAAATAGTAAATAAAACAAGAACATTCTTAAAAATTCTTTATGAGTAAGAAGACTTTATTATCACTTTTAGTAATAACTTTTACAACAGTGATGAGTGTTTACGGGGAATCATTCCGGCAAACAGAAAAGGGAATTATAGCCAAAATATCGGCTATTGAAGTTGAAGTTCAGTTTTTTGACCCATCAACTGTCAGGATATTGAAATGGCCTTCAGGAACAACTTTTGAGAAAAAAAGCTTTTCAGTGATAAAGACTCCGGATAAAACAGAATTCAGAGTTGTACAAAAGGGAGATGATCTTATTTTGTCAACTGATAAAATCACAGTAAATATAAACCTTAAAAGCTCTAAGGTTTCATTTAAAAATTCAAAGAATCAGCTTCTTTTCAGTGAAAAAGAGAATAGCACAAAATTCACTGATTTTAACGATGCGGGAAATAAAACTTTCAATGTAAGCCAGTCTTTCATTTTAGATAAGAATGAGACAATCTACGGATTAGGCATCCTGCAAAATGGCAAAATGTCGCAGAGAAATCAGGAAGTTTATATGGTTCAAAACAACACATGGGATTTTGTTACTTTTTTCCAATCGGTAAAAGGTTATGGGATTTTTTGGGACAACTACTCTCCTACTACTTTTAAAGATGATTCGTCTGAAACATCCTTCAGTTCAGAAGTTGGTGATTGTATTGATTATTATTTCATGTTTGGAGGCAATGCTGATGGAGTTATTTCCTGTATGCGCGATCTGACAGGTCAGGCACCTATGTTTCCTTTGTGGACTTATGGATTCTGGCAAAGCAAAGAACGTTACAAGAGTCAGAAAGAAATAGTTGAAGTTGTAAAGAAATTTCGTGAAATAGAAGTTCCTCTCGATGGTATTATACAGGATTGGCAATACTGGGGCAATAATTATCTGTGGAATGCTATGGATTTTCTTAATGAAGAGTTTCCTGAACCTCAGAAAATGATAAACGACATTCATGATTTGAATGTACACATGATAATATCTGTTTGGTCTTCATTTGGACCTGCAACAAAACAATATCGTGAGTTGGATAAAATAGGTGCTCTTTTCAACTTTAGTACATGGCCTGAATCAGGACTTACCAGCTGGCCACCTAACATGGATTATCCTTCAGGCGTTCGGGTATACGATCCTTTCAACCCAAAAGCAAGAGATATTTATTGGAACTACCTCAACAAAGGTTTGTTTTCAAGGGGAATAGACGGATGGTGGATGGATTCAACCGAGCCTGATCATTTCAGTCCTAAACCTGAAGATATGGATGCTAAAACTTATTCAGGATCTTTCAGAAAAGTACGCAATGCCTACCCTTTAATAACTGTGGGGGGTGTTTACGACCACCAGAGGGCTATATCATCTGATAAACGAGTGTTCATATTAACCAGATCAGCATTTGCCGGACAACAACGCTATGGATCAAACACATGGTCGGGCGACGTTGTGGCATCCTGGGAAGCTTTGCACAACCAGATATCAGCAGGATTGAACTTTTCACTTTGTGGAATTCCTTATTTCAATAGTGATATAGGAGGTTTCTTTCTTTGGAATTTTAAAGATCCTCTCAACAATCCTGATTATCGTGAACTTCATGTCAGATGGATGCAGTTTGGCACATTCTGCCCGATGATGCGTTCTCATGGAGAAGGATCCCCAAGAGAAATTTACCGGTTTGGTAAAGAAGGTGAACCAATTTATGATGCAATTGAAAAATATATAAATCTTCGTTACAGTTTGCTGCCTTATATTTATTCTACATCCTGGGATGTTACAGCCAATCAGTCGAGTATGATGAGAGCTTTGGTGATGGATTATGCCACCGACCTTAAGGCTTTAGATATTAATGATGAATATATGTTTGGCAAATCCATCCTCGTGTGCCCGGTGACAAAGCCCATGTACAATGACGGCAATCAGGCAAACTTCAGCACTGTAAAATCCAGAGAAATTTATCTTCCAAAGGGCAATGACTGGTTTGATTTCTGGACAGGAGAAAAAATTAAAGGAGGACAAACAATAAGCAAAGAAGTTCCAATTGATATTATACCATTATATATCAAAGCCGGAACTCTCTTACCTGTTGGACCTGAAGTACAATTTTCTTCTGAGAAAAAATGGGACAACCTTGAAATTCGTATTTATGAAGGTTCAGACGGAGAATTCACCGTATATGAAGACGAAAACGACAATTATAATTACGAAAAAGGGGTATACTCAAGCATCAATTTCAAATGGAACAATGCAAAGAAAACATTAACCATAGATGATAGAAAGGGCAATTTCCCGGGCATGCTGAATGAAAGGAAGTTTTCAATTTTAATTGTTGGCAAAGACAAGGGAAATGGAATAAGAGAAAATATCACATTTGATAAAGTTGTTTCCTATTCAGGTAAAAAAGTTCAAATCAATTTTTAGTTTCTTTTATAAAGACTTTTAAAGTAAGTGATTATGAAATTCAATTATTTTTTGGCTTTTGTTCTGCTAATATCTACTTGTTCAAGTATAGCTGCCCAACGTCATGTAACTGATGAAAAAGGAGTAAAAGTTTTTCTAAAAGATGGAACTCTTGGAATTTATCCCATATCGAATAATGCTATGAGAATAAAATTCATGAAAGACACTTTAGAAATTTTGCCTGAACTTATTTTCTTAAACGATATAAAAGCAGCAGATTTTAAAGTTGATGAGAATTTATTTACGATTAAAGTTATTGGAGAAGAAATTCAGGTAATTGTAAATAAGAGAACCGGGAATATTTCCTTTGCAAATGCAAAAGGAGACATTTTTTTAAGTGAGTCTGTTAATTCCCGGAAATTAATTTCCGACACAATTCAAAGTGAACCTTGCTATAGAGCTGAACTTAGTTTTATCTCTCCTTCTGATGAATATATCTTTGGTCTTGGCCAGTTTCAGGATGGCAATTTCAACCTTAAGGGTGTCAGCAGACGCTTAACACAGGTAAATTCTCAAATTGCCCTGCCATTTATATATTCCAACAAGGGTTATGGATTACTTTGGCATCAGTATGGAATGACCGACTTTAATCCGGCAGATAATTTCATAGAACTTACAAAGCAAAATAAAAGCAGCGACAATGACAAGTATGCTGAAGTTACAACTATTGCCGGCACACAGAAAGTACTTCAAAACCAGTCACTCTATACCGGGAAATTCAAAGTAGATAAAGATGGCGAATACAATATTTTCCTTGATCTGGGGAATATGGGTAATCGTCATTATGTTGCCATCGATGGTGAACCAGTCTTTGATCAAAGCAATATGTGGCTACCTCCAACATCAGGTACTCTCACTACATTAAAAGCTGGAGAACATGAGGTCGTTTTGATTTGCAAGTCGGATAACAATCCATTGCTATCATGGAAACTTAAAGATAATACAACAACCTTCAGGTCACCTGTAAGTACAAATCTTGACTATACTGTGTTCTACGGACCTTCAGCTGATAGTGTAATAGCTTCATACAGAAATTTAACCGGCAATGCTCCCCTGTTTCCAAAATGGGCGTATGGCTTTTGGCAATGCCGTGAACGATATACATCAGGAAAACATCTGGTTGAGACGGTTAAGGAATTCCGTAAAAGGAATCTTCCTGTCGATGTTATAGTTCAGGACTGGCAATATTGGGGCAATCGTGGCTGGGGGGTACCTCAATTCGATGAAACAAATTATTCTGATCCGGCCGGATTTATAAAAGAAATACACAACCTTAACGCACATTTCAACATCTCTATATGGTCTAATCCCGATAAAAATTCAGAATTGGGTAAAAGATTTATTGCTGATCAGCTTTTTATTCCCAACACCAAATGGCTCGATTATTTCAATCCTAAAACAAGGGAAGAATATTGGAGTTCATTAAAAACAAACATGTTTGATTTTGGAGTTGATTCATGGTGGATGGATGCCGTTGAACCAGAAAACGATGCATTAAAAGGAGAAAAAACATTTACCGGTCCAGGCGACTTCTACAGATTGACTTATCCGCTGATGGTAAGCAAAGCTGTATATGAAGGTCAGCGCAAAACAACGGATGACAAAAGAGTTTGTATTCTCACCCGTTCAGCATTTTCAGGCCAGCAACGCTATGGAGTAATAAACTGGTCGGGCGATATAGGAGGTAATTGGGAAACTTTCAGGAGTCAAATAGTTGCAGGATTAAACTTTACAATCTCCGGTATGCCTTATTGGACAACAGATATAGGAGGTTTTTTCCGTCCGGGGCAATCACAATACACCGATAAAAAATATCATGAATTGCTAATACGCTGGTTTCAATGGGGGGTTTTCAATCCAATATTCCGGGTCCACGGTTATATGTCAGAAACAGAACCATGGAAATATGGGATTGAAGTTGAAGAAAACATTAGAAAAATGTTAAACCTCAGATATCAGCTGCTGCCTTATATTTATTCAGAAGCATGGCAGATTACAAATAATGGTTCAACAATGATGCGACCATTGGTCATGGATTTCAGAAATGATGTCAAGTCAGTGGGTCAGAATTACGAGTTCATGTTTGGAAAGTCAATACTTGTAGCTCCGGTAGTTGAGCCAGAAATAAAGGCACACAAGGTATATCTACCTGAAACATCCAATTGGTATGACTTCTGGACGGGGCAACTGAAAAATGGAGGTCAAACCATTGAAACAGAAGCGGCATTGGATATAATTCCATTATTTATTAAGGCTGGTTCTATTCTGCCCAAAGGGGGAAAAGTACAATATGCATCTGAAAGCAGGAATGATAGTCTTGAAATAAGAATTTATGAAGGGGCAGATTGTGAATTCACTTTGTACGATGATGAAGGAGACAATTACAACTATGAAAAAGGCTATTTTTCTAAAGTCACTTTTTCCTGGGACAATAATGAAAGATCCTTATCAATCAGTAAGAGAAAAGGTAAATTTAATGGAATGCAGATTGAACAGACATTCAATATCATATTGATTTCGGGAAATAAAAGCATTGGTTTTGACTCAAACGGAAAGTTGGATAAAGTGATTCATTATTCAGGGGAAGAAGTCAAATTCAGGTTTTGAAAATCAGTCACTCATTTCAGTTAAGTCAGGTAACATACCAAATCAATAGCAAAGAGATTTCTATGGTTTAAACAAATTTTCTTAAAGATTTTTTAAATTATTTG
>CAYUEI010000179.1:0-6333 GCA_964443445.1 uncultured Prolixibacteraceae bacterium
GACTTTTCAGAAGAGATTATAATGTTTTTTCTACTACTGATGCCGAAGAGGGATTTAAAATAATGGATAATGAAAGTATACAGGTAATTATTTCTGATCAAAGAATGCCAGGTATAACCGGAGTTGAGTTTTTTTCAAGAATTAGGGTAAAATACCCTGATGCAGTAAAACTAATATTAACCGGGTACTCAGATATAGAAGCGGTTAAAGATGCTATAAACAAAGGTCAGGTTTTCAGATATATTACTAAACCATGGGATCCTTACGAACTTGAGAATGTCATTAAGGAAGCTTTTGATAAATCAGATCTTATTACTAAGAACCGGGAATTGATGATTAGCCTGAAAGAAGCAAACGAAAACCTTGAAAGTAAAGTCAAAGAAAGAACTAAAGAACTTGAGGAAGTTAATGTGAAACTTTCTGAGTTGAATTTAGAGAAAAACAAATACATTGGAATGGTTACCCATGACCTCAGAAGTCCCATTGGCACTGCTCAGTCTTTCTCATCTCTTCTTATTGATGATTATTATGAAACACCGGAAGAAATACACCTTAAATATCTTGGAATTATTAATGACAGATGTAACTTCTCGCTTGATCTTATTGACAATTTCTTAAATGTTTCTAAAATTGAATCAGGAGTATTTGATTTAAAACTATCAGAACAAGATTATGTGTCTTTTATAAAGAATAATATAGTTCAGGAAAAAATAATGGCTGAAAAGAAATCTCAGGAAATTATCATTAATTGTTCGGTAGATGAAGCTTTTATGACTTTCGATGTTAATAAAATTCAGCAGGTTATAAGCAACTTGGTTAGTAATTCAATTAAATATTCAATTCCCGGAACAAAAATATTCATCGACATTGAATTAAAGGATAATGAGGTAATCACTAAAGTAACAGATCAGGGACAGGGTATTCCTGAAAACGAATTATCCGAAATATTTAAACCTTTTAAAACAACCTCAGTTAAATCTACTGCTAATGAGAAATCTACCGGTTTAGGTCTTGCTATTGTAAAGAAAATTATCGAAGCTCATAATGGTAAAATTGAGGTGTATAGTAAAGTAGGGGAGGGTACTTCATTTACATATTTTTTACCTGTGAAAAGATGATGAATATTTATCACTATTTTTTTTCTCAGTCAATAATTTCCAGGTAAATAAGTCGTACGATAGATTTATCAATGCTGATAAATGAATGTTGTCAGTCTTTCCTATGTATAAATATTTAATTTCAGCTCCTAACTTCAAATTATCCCTGATTGGAAAATAATAAGAGCATCCGGCCGAGAAATTTGACATGCTATAGATATGTCCTTTTGTGATAATATTATTTTCAGGAAATGTTTTTATGATATAGATTAAAGAAGACCAACCTGTTGCGAAGCTTATTTCAAAATTATTGAAAATCCTCATTGAGATGGAAAGAAATAAAGGTATCATGTTTAAATCATAAGTCATGGATTCTTCGTTTATGCTATAGGGGTTAAATTTTGTTGAGTATAAGAAGAAATAGCCTGATTCAATGCCAATACTTAATCTATACTCAGGCTCCCATACCAACTTCCCCGAAAAGGCAGGTCTGATAATCTTTGTTTGGTATTCGGAAGATTTGGATAAAGGAGTGAGAAACAAACCATAACCGCCTCCACCTGTGAATTTTATTTTTCTGCTTTTCTCAATTCCTTGTACTTTTAATGAAAGAAGGAATATTAAAAATAAAGATAAACTCACAATGAAATAAATTCTATTATTTATTATGCCTGACATAGTGATAATAAGCAACTATATTTGGATAATTAGTTAAAATTCCGTCAAATCTTAGTAAAGGATTGTTTTTACCATGTGATACATATAAATCTATAAACTCAGGAACATCTAATGTCCATACTGTACATCTTTTCCCCAATGAATGCATTTCAATAAGCTCTTGAGATAATATTCCCTGAGTCCATCTATAATTCCATAATGTAGAGTTAATAGATTTAACTTTTTCTTTTTCCATCGTACAACAAGAAGGTATTTCAGTATATCCTTCAACTTTCTTAAATGATTCGTAAACTTCATTGCTCTGTATACTAATGAGGATTTCGACTTCTTTTCCTTTTTCCTTAGCTATATCAATATATTTTTTTTGAATTGGAATTACATAATCAAAAGACTCACTATTTTTAATATCTAATAAAATCAGACTCATCTGGGTCTTTTCAACAACAAAGTCCAGAGCTTCTTCCAAAGTAGGTATTTGTTCTCCCCGAATTAGTCTGACGAGCTTATTCAATTGACTAAAATTATAATCTTTAATATACCCTATTAGCGGACCTTTTTGAACCAACCTGATATTTAAATCTGAGTCATGATATAATACAGGAATATTGTCTTTTGTTAATTGAATGTCTATTTCAATGCCTGTTGAACCAATATGTTCCGAAAAATTTATCATTTCAATTGAGTTTTCAGAATAAGGGATATGGTCTGCAGTCCTTCCTCCACCCCGGTGAGCTAATATGTGAAAATTATTATTTGTTAATTCGGTTCTTAAATTTTCTATCTTGATTAAATGTATATCTATTGCCCTGAGTGTGTCTTCAAGCAAATAATTACCTGAGAAAACTACCTCTCCCTTAAATGTTTCACTATTGGTTAAGAATTCGTTGTAATTTGTTCTCACAACAACATTACCATACCTTTTATTAAGGGCATATCTCCATTCTCCATCGAAAACTATTTCAGCGGAATCTCTTTTTACTTCCAGAATTGAGTAAAAACCATCTTTGATACCGAAAACAGAGATTTTATTTTTAAGATATTTTAAAACAAGAGTGTCGCCAACAAAGTCATTGCCGTAATTTACTTTATAAATACCCTCAAGAAGTTCTATTTCATTTTGGTTTAAATTATTATAATCATTGTAAATTAAGGCTTTGCGATTAGAAGACGATTCAAAATTCCACTGTTCCTGAATATCACATGAAATAGTACTTACTAACACAAAAACAGCAATTATTATTTTCTTTAATAATATCTCCACGTATTTAATTCGTGTTTGTGTTTGTATATAATATACCTTTTTCATAACACTAATCCAATTTGAACCTGAGGGATATAGAATACTTTTTGGAAAACATGAAAGGCTGGCCAGGCAGGGAAATAGTATAAATTAAAATTGTTGATCAATCCCAATATCATTACTTTATCATTCCAAAGTCTTTGTTCGATATAAAGGGATACTAATCCACCTGGTCTTTTAAAAGAGTCGGGATTTGTATTTGATTCTCCGGAAGTTATTTTATATAAATTTACATAATTGTATTCTGTGTTTAAGGTAAAAGCAATATCGTTTATTTTAAACCCAAAGGATATATTTGGATTTACTGAAAATCCAAGAGTATTATTGTTAAATTCCATCGCAGACATATATCCAATAAGGAATTTTCCATCAACTCCTAAGCTCATAGTAAATGAACCCTTTTTATAATTCCAGTCTCCTCCGAACTTTAATTCATTTGAAATAAAAGCTGTTTCAATTGTACCGGTTAATGTAAATCCTAATGGTAATCCCATTTTAGTTGAGAATTGAAATATTGGCGCATCAAGAGTTATTTCAATCCAGTCAATAGGAATTGAAGTGAATAAAACTGAAATTGATGATCTGAATTCAAAGGGTTGATAAATTTCCGGATGTATTATTGTATTTTGAGAAATGTCAGTTACAGATATTTCATTATTACTTTCTGCAAATGTTTCTGATTTTAATGCCAGGAATACCAGTAGAATCAGACAAATATAGATTATCGCCCTGTAATTTTTCATCCCCACATTTCTACTATTTAAATTTAATATATAAATTGCATTAAAGCAATAAGTTACATGAAATTTATATTAGAAATATATTGCCTATTGACTTAGTTCAATCAAGTACTTATATTTGATTGAATTTTCTTAAATCTAAAAATTAAACTATGAAAAATCTTCTTTCCAAATCTATTTTGCTGATAGTATTATCTATTTTACTTTTTGGATGTAAAAAAGGTGATATTACTGACCCTGAAAATGGTGTATATAAAGCACCTAAAATCGTTAATTCTGAAAATCTGGTTAACTTCCCTGCAGAAGCCCAGCAATATTCTGAATCTGCAATGGCTACTTCGTTAGTGGGTTCAATAAATGGTATGTTCAGCACTTATAAGGATTTTCTAAAAGAAATACCCGATGGGGCTGAATATTCAACCCTTAAAACGACGACAGACGTATGGACATGGAATGCAGGAGGAATGAACATCAGGGTTGAAGGTTCTGATCAGGGAGTTCTCAGTCAGGTCAGATTATATATTAATGGTGTTATGGTAGCTGACCTTAAAGAATATAGAGATATTATAAAGGGTGAAAATAAGCTTTATAAACAGGATGGAACTCTTGCAGTTGAATTTATTAATGAAGTTTCAGGAACAACAACCGAAGAAAGGTATTTATTATATTCTGATGACGGAACTTATTATATTCGTGCTGTAGGTTCTACTCTTGATCCTTCAGGATATTTAAATATTTACAAAGGATCAGATGATACCGGAAGTCAAGTGTATCATTGCCAATGGACAGCTTCAGGAAGTTGTTCCGGGTGGTTGAGGGATCCGGAAACTGGTAAGTCTTTTTCTTTTCCAACGAATTAATAAAAAGAAAGCCGGCAAATACCGGCTTTCTTTTTTCATTCATTCTTTAATTATTCTTCATCAAGGAACGGGAAAATTTCTTTTAATTCTTCCGAAGAACCGTCTTTATATACAACAACAAGACGAAGTTCTGTATCTCCCCACTCAGGATCAGTATATTCCTCAAACTCTACCGTTCCTATTTTTGCTTTTTGATCTATCTGAATGACATCTACTTTTAAGTTACTATTTAAAACATCTACATCAGGATCTGTTTCATTTTCATCAGCCCTGTCAATTTCTTCTTGTATTGCTTTTACCTTTATGTCACAGTCATATTCAACAGGGCTCATTGTTATAGTACCTTTTATGCTTTCTGTGTCTTCAAGATCAGATGAGTATTTAATTTTCATGTCATAGCCCAGCTTAATTTCATTGCCCATTTTAAAGCTCAATGCACTTTTGTAATCTGTACCGCTACCCGATAAACTCATGTCAAGATAGTATTCACACGATTCAAGTGAAGCATCTATAGAAGTAGCTTTTCCTGTTTCATTATAAGCGGCATTATAATTACCAGTCAGTTCTAATGTATTGTTGATTTTTAATTTCAAATCAGCATTTGTTGGGTAGTTCTCCGGAGTAGTATAGCCTGCTATTTCATCAGTCGACAATATTTCAACATATTGAAGCTTGTCTATTGTCAATTCAGCATTCAATTGCTTATTATTCTTTGATGTTTCATTGGCCGGGAATTTTAAACTGTATATTGTTTCACTTTCACTTGTTTTTACAAATTCTTCTTCGTTAAAATCCCACTCAAATATTCCGTACAAGTCTTCATCATCTTCATTAGCCGATTTGAAGCTATTGTTATCTTTTGCAATTCGAAGTACTTTCTCCATTATGTTTTCCCTATCAAAGATCAAAGCTGATTTAGCTCCTGATTTAAAGCTTGAACCTGATTCAAGCTCCAGCAGATAATTAAGAGTGCTAAATCCAGTGCACTCAAGCATTATATCTTTAGTGTCTCCGATTTCTGAACTGGCAGCTTCCATTTCTATTTTGGCATCTTCAGCTTCCAATTGTTTTGGACCAAAAAGGTCTACCTGATCAAGAAAATCAAAATTAAAAACATCAGGATCTATACCAAGTAATTCGCAGCCGGCAAATGAAAACATAAAAAATATTCCTGCAATCGTCAGCTTTATATTTCTTATTATCCTTCTAAAGCTTTCTTTTTTGTTCTCAGCTTTAGAATACTTAATTAATACTTCAGTTTTCATACTTCCCTTTTTTATTATCTATTCTTCTTTAAATTTACTACTTTTTGAAGCTAAATGCAATTGATTTACTTAAAAGGTAATGCGTATCATTGCCGTTGGCAAAATACCCTGCTGATATGTGTAACTCATCGTTCCGGTCTTAGGATCAAAGGTTTCAGAAAACAGATTGTCTTCGTCAGTCATGTTAATTAACTCGGCTGAAAAATCAATAGTCGCCTTGTTAAAATTGTAACGAAGTGTTAGTTTTCCATCAAGCTTGAAATAATCTTTACTTCTTTCTGAATATGCTTTCATATCGTCGTAAACTACTATTCCTTCTTTAACCGATGCCTCCTTATCTACCCAAAGTTTTCGGATACCTCCGCAATAAGCCATTCTGAGATTGATATCAAG
>CAYUEI010000180.1:0-6321 GCA_964443445.1 uncultured Prolixibacteraceae bacterium
TCATAGCGCCATTCACTATCCCCTTTTGAGATGCACCGAAATGTTTCAGGTTTGTGTAGTGAGTGGTGATAATACCGTAAGTTCCCAGTTTATTTAGTTTGTCGAGCACTGCTTCTGCTATTGCCCCTCCCAGCATTGGCTCTGTTCCTGTTCCGAATTCATCGATCAAAACCAAAGAACGCTTATTGCAGTTTTCGGTAAAGAATTTCATGTTTAAAAGATGTGATGAATATGTACTCAGGTCGTTCTCAATCGACTGCTCGTCGCCAATATCAATAAACATCTGATTGAAGATTCCCATAATCGAACCTTCAGCCATTGGCACAAGCAATCCGCATTGAAGCATATACTGAATTATTCCTGTTGTCTTCAGGCAAACCGATTTTCCTCCGGCATTAGGACCTGATATCAAAAGAATTCTGTTTGGTTCATCGAGCCTGAGATTCAAAGGAACTACTTCCCTTTTCTCTTTCTTTAATGATTGAGTTAACACAGGATGACATGCTCTGTACCAATAAAATACGGGTTCATTTCTTATTTCCGGTTTTATACAGTCAAACTGATTGGCCAGCACTGCCTTTGATCTTATGAAATCTATTTCTCCCAGAAACTCATAGGAAGCAGCAAGCTCGTCAACATCAGGACGAATGAAAGCAGAAAAATCAATCAGTATTTTAACTATTTCCCTTTTCTCGGCGTTTTCAAGCTCCCTAAGGGTATTGTTCATTTCAACAATTACTGCCGGCTCAACAAATGCTGTCTTTCCCGTTGCCGATTCATCCTGTACTATACCAAGGATTTTCTTCTTATTTGCAGCTGAAACAGGTATAACAGGTCTTCCATCCCTGATAACTATTGATGTTTCGTCGTCTACAACTCCTTCAGCCTGAAGCTGATGAAGGATAGATGCTATCTTTTTACTAATACTACCCTGAAGGGCAAATATTTGCTTCCTTATATCATGAAGTCCCGGCGAGGCATTATCCTTTATAGTTCCAAACTTAGAAAGAATCTCGTCAATTCTTTTAATGACATTTCCAAAAGCCTGAATATTACCGGAAATAGATTTAAGATTAGGAAATTTGTCAGAAGCAGGCGAATTGAAGAAATTGATTATAGCCCTTAGTGTTTCCAGCGAGCGTCGGAGATCAAAAACCTCAAACACTTCTAGAAAAGTACCTTCTATCTTTATTTTAGCCAGAGAATGGCGAAGATCGTAATAATGATTTGTCGGGAAATTATCGTATTCCCTTATAATGCGTAGAAATTCAAGTGCTAAATCTGTCTGGAAATTTATCTCTTTGAAATCGTTCAGGAAGCATAAGTTTTCAACCTTTTCTTTTCCAAGCTGACTCAGACAATTGGCAGAAAGCATTTGTCTGATCCTGTCGAATCCTATCTTTTGTTCAAAATTATCAGGATAAACTAATTGCATTTGTTTTTTTATGCAAATTAAGTCACATTTAGCTTAGCTTGCAAGTCAGTATTATCAAGATTTTTAATCATGTTTTTAACATCATCGGTATTGAATGGTTTAGCGAGGAAAGCATCCATCCCTGCCCTTAAACACTCCTGTATTTCTTCATACATATTGTTGGCTGTCATTGCAATAATCGGCATCCTTTTACCATCATTCCTCTCATCTTCAATATTGCGTATCGCCTGTGTAGCTTCAAAACCATCCATAACAGGCATTTTTACATCCATCAAAATGAAGTCATATTCATTTGAAACGTATTTTTCAACTGCTTCTTCCCCATTTTTTACGAAATCAAGTACAGATGCTATTGGTTTCAACACAAACTTCGCCACCTGAACATTGATTGAATTGTCCTCAGCTACTAAAATCTTAAAATTCATAGAAATAAAATGTAAAATTAAATCAAGCCCGAATCCTGCATCGCCATTTTCTTAAAACAAACATCGAAGAAGAACGTCGAACCTTTACCTTTCTCACTCACAACGCTAAGTTTACCTTCCATCATTTCCACAAGGCGGCTTGAAATTGCAAGTCCAAGACCTGTACCTCCGTATTTACGGGATGTTGAAGCATCAGCCTGAGTAAAGGCTTCAAAAAGATAAGTCATCTGGTCTTCGCTAATACCAATACCGGTATCTATTACTTTGAAGACTACACAATGTTTGTTTTCTGAATTACCTAAGAAACAAGCTTCAATTACAACTTCCCCTTTTTTTGTAAACTTGATAGCGTTGCTTACAAGATTAATCAAAATTTGTTTAATTCGTAGCGAATCACCTAAAACAAATTCCGGAATATTTGAATCAATTTTCGTATAGAAGTCAATTTCTTTTTCTTTTGCACTGAAAGCCATCATTTCATAAACATCCTTAACTATTGATTTTAAGTCAATTGGTATAACTTCAATAGTCATCTTATTACTTTCAATCTTTGAAAAATCAAGTATGTCGTTTATGATATTAAGTAGATTCTTGCCTGAACGTAAAATCAAATCTACAATTTTTCTTTGTTCAGCATCCAGCTCTGTCATGTTAAGCACTTCAGCCATCCCAATCACTCCGTTCATCGGTGTTCTCAACTCGTGCGACATGTTTGAAAGGAAACTGCTTTTTGCATTGCTGGCGAGCTCAGCCTTTTCTTTCGCATACTCAAGGTTCTTTTTTACAAGCACCTGATCTGTAATATCATGCGATACCCCCAGTATTCCTGAAAGATATCCGTCTTCATTCTTAATTGGTATCTTGGTTGTTGAAAACCATTTCAATCCATCGCCCGGAGGATAAACCTCTTCAATCTTATTTACTATGGCAACGTCACTTTCAACAATTCTCATCTCGTCGCTGTAAAAGCTAACGGCGTTTTCTTCAGGATAAAAATCAAAATCAGTTTTACCGATTACATCTTCTATTGAATTAGCACCCAGCAATTTCGACTGAGCGAGGTTCACCCTGGTAAACTTCGCCTGAACATCTTTAAAATAAATCGGAGAAGGGATGTTATCAATGAGTAGCTGCAACAAATCTCTTTCAGCTTTTATCCTGTGTTCTACCCTCACCATCTTATCAACATTCCTTGTAATTCCAACAGTACCAACAACTTTGCCTTCTTCATCAAAAATAGGAACCTTCGATGAGTTCATCCATCTGAAGTTTCCATCCCTGGTACCTACATATTCAAGCTTATTCACCGGTTTACCATCGAAGATTATCCGTTGTTCTGCTGAAAATGCATCTTTGGCATGTTCTATATTAAAAAAGTCGAAGTCTGACTTACCAATTACATCTTCAGCAGAATCAACCCCGCAAAGCTTAACCTGAGCCTTATTGACCTTAATAAATTTGCTGTCCTTGTCTTTAAAATATATGGTATCAGTGATATTATCCATTAATATCTGAAGAAGATTGTGATCAGAAAACATAGTTTCGTTTTTTTCCTGATCACTCTTTCCAAATATCTTCCTTGAAAGATTTATAATGTTTGAAAGATTGTATAAGGATATATCGTAAGGTAAAAAATAATCTACAAAATGTTCAACCTTTAAATTAAGAGTGTCATTATCAATCGCATAAACATAAACAATGAAATTGTGTTCTCTTATTAAGTTCAAATGTGGAATTAAAATATCAAGGGCTTTTCTGTTTAGAAAAAGAACAGAATGTTTCTTCAAATTTCTTGAATCAGATAAATAATTCTCAGGTGAAGTTTCATTGATGATTATCGAATCACTTATCTCAGAACTTAAAAGCTCTAACTTCTTGTAAAATTTATTGTCGCTAAACAACTGAATTAGCCGCGCCATATAATAACTAAGGGTTTATTAAAACGCGTGCAAAATAATAAATATTCACATTATATAAAATTTTAAAGCAATGTAAATATGCAAATTTTGACCAATATGCATTTTGAATGGATAATTATTCATTTGTTAAAATTTTAGTCAAACCATATATAACTTTCATCAAATCAAATCATTAGTTCGTCAAAAAAACCTATTGAAGAAAATTCTGACCAATAAGTAATAAATTTCGTATAGCCGTTGTTAAAAAGATGTTTGGTTGTTATGAACGTCATTGGCAGTAGGAACGACGAAGATGATAACAACCAATCACCTTTTAATAACGGACTATTTTCTCGTTAATCAGGGCTAAAGCCAGGTAAAACTACTGCTCATTTCTACCCCGGCCTAAAGGCCAGGGTTAATAATATCTTCTTTACTTAATACGTATTAACAGCTTGGGTTAATAATATCTTCTTAACTTAATACGTATTAACAGCCTGGTTTATTATTGGCAGAATCCTCCTTCTTTATTAACCCTGGCCTTTAGGCCGGGGTATGCATGATCGCCTGACACCATGGGTTTTAACCCTAACAGAAGAAGTTTATTCTCTGTCATATCCACATTGTTCCTAATCTCATTGGGTCGGGACTCGCAATGACGGTGAATTCGAGGCTCGCAATGACCTGCTATTCAACAGATTGCTTCGTCGTACCTCCTCGCAATGACGGGGAATCAAACGGAAGAAGTCCTATCACCCCGCGAACCCGCGATTATAAAAACTAATTCCACCTGGCAAGTGTATTTTATAAATTAAATATTACTATCTTTTCTTTCTCTTAATTTTGAAATCAAAACCATGGACATTTTTCTTATCATCATTGCTATAATCCTCCTGCTGATAAGCATTGCAGGATGTGTTTTACCATTATTGCCGGGTCCCCCGCTTACCTATATCAGCCTGCTGTTGCTGCATTTCACAAAAGAGCATCAGTTTACCAATAAATTCCTGATTATTATGGCAGCAGTTGCAATTGGCGTTACTATCATCGATAACATCATTCCAATTATAGGTGCTAAAAAATACGGAGGCAGCAAGAAAGCTGTCTGGGGAAGTATAATAGGACTCGTATTCGGAATGTTTTTCCTCCCGCCATGGGGAATTATAGTTGGTCCTTTTGCCGGAGCTGTTATTGGCGAACTTATTGATGGAAAGGACGCTTCGAGCGCACTCCGCTCAGGATTCGGAACCTTTATGGGTTTCATGGGTGGTATTATCCTGAAGCTTACTGCCTCAGGATTAATGATTTTTTATTTCTTTAAAGAGCTGATCTGATTAACGGAGTTTTGCCCCTGCTTCTTTTTCAAACATTGCAATAAGCCTGTTCATTGTCCTTTCAATAACAGCCTCATTTAATGTCTTTTCGTCATCTCTTAATATGAAACTCAAAGCATAGGATTTTTTACCTGCCGGCAACTTATCTCCCTTGTAAACATCGAAGATATCAACTTCTTTCAGCAAACTCTTTTCAGTTTTCTTTGCTATTTCTTTTAAACGGGCAAAGCTTACATCTTCATCAACCAATAAAGCCAGGTCACGCCTTACCGACGGGAATTTAGGCAGCTCAGTATATGAAATCTTATAGTTAGCCGATTGCTGCAGAATGAAATCCCAGTTGAAATCAGCATAGTAAACATCATTTTCAATGCCTGCTTCTTTTAAAAGCTTTCCGCTGATAAAACCAAGCTCTGCAAATGTCTTTCCATCTCCCCTGCGATATGCAATTCCTTCTTCAATGATATCGTTATTCAATGGTTCAGATTTAAGCTTGTCCAAACTGAACCCTAATTTTATCAATATGTTGTTTACAAAGCTTTTAAGCTCGTAGAATGAACTCTTTTCTTCAGATGAAATCCAGTTCCCATTTCTCTTCTGTCCTGTAATGAATAATCCAAGATGATACTCTTCGGAATATTTGTCTGCTGGTGAATTAAGGTTCTCCCCACCCTTAAAGAAATAAGTATTTCCAAATTCAAAGAGCTTTAAATCAGGATTCTGGAAGTTTGTATTTCTGACTATTGTTTCAAGCCCGCCAAAGATAAGGCTCTGGCGCATTGCATTAAGATCCTGACTTAAGGGATTGTATATTTTAACTGTTTCAGAAGATTTATATGTCTCCAGATTTTCATAGTATGAAGCCTTCGTTAATGAATTAGACCATAACTCATTGAACCCGTTAGCCACCAGATAATCGGAAATCATATTTTTTATCTTTTCCGGATCGATAAGCGATTTATACTGCAAGGTAGAATTAACCTGACGGCCCGGAGCAACTGTGTTATACCCGTAAATCCTGAGTATTTCTTCTATTACATCGGCTTCTCTCTGAACGTCAACCCTGTAAGGAGGTACTTTCAGACCAAGTGTTTCGCCTGTTTCAGAAACTATCTCAATTTCAAGGGCCTGAAGTATATTTTTAATTTTTTCTAATGGGATTTCAACTCCCAATAGTCTTTTTACATTCGAAAGATTTATTTCAACATTAAAATGCTCAGCTTTAACAG
>CAYUEI010000181.1:0-6250 GCA_964443445.1 uncultured Prolixibacteraceae bacterium
GATAATCTTTCAAAACGTGAAAAATTACAGATTACACGTCAGCGTGCAAAACTTGGAAAGATATTAGGTTCGATTGTTGATCTTACCCGCCTTCCGGCAGCTCTTTTTATAGTTGATGTATTGAAAGAAAAGATTGCGGTTCGTGAAGCACAACGCTTGGGTATCCCTGTTTTTGCAATAGTTGACACCAATTCTGATCCTAACGGTCTTGATTTCATTATACCTGCAAATGACGATGCATCTGAATCAATCAAACTCATTGTAGGTGAGATGTGCGATGCAATTGCAGAAGGTCTTGGTGAGCGTAAATCTGAAAAAGAAAAGGAAACACCTGACAATAAAGATCAGAGACCAAAATCAAAGAAATCGAGTGCTAAAGTAGAAGAAGAGGAAATCGAAGAAAGCGATGAGGAAATCGAAGAATCAGAAGAATCTTCAGAAGCTGATACAGAAAACGTAGAATAGTATTTACCAATTTCAAATAACACATATACAATGGCTGAAATTTCTGCTGCAGAAGTAATGAAGTTACGTAAAGTAACCGGCGCCGGTATGATGGACTGTAAAACAGCTCTCGCCGATGCTAATGGTGATTTCAATCGCGCTATCGAAATCATCCGTGAAAAAGGTAAAGCTATAGCCAATAAACGTGCTGACCGCGATGCAAGCGAAGGTGCTGTTATTGCTAAAGTTGCCGGCAAAAAAGCAGGTATTATCGTATTAAACTGCGAAACTGACTTTGTTGCTAATAATCAGGGTTTTGTTGACCTGACATATAAAATGATTGACACTGCCCTTGCGAGCAGTGCATCAACACTTGAAGAAGTTCTTCAACTCGATATGGACGGACGTTCAATTGCTGACCATGTAATCGAACAGACAGGTATTATCGGTGAAAAGATTCAACTTTCATATTTTGAAAAGATTGATGCTGAATATGTAATTGCATATATTCACCCGGGTAACAAACTTGCAACTGTTGTTGGTTTCAATAAAGAAGTATCCGATATTCAGGTAGCAAAAGACATAGCAATGCAGGCCGCAGCAATGAATCCTGTTGCTATTGACAAAAATGACGTACCTGCTGACGTAGTTGCAAAAGAACTTGAAATTGCAAAGGAAAAATTCCGTATGGAAGGTAAACCTGAAAACATGCTTGATAAAATAGCATTGGGTGCACTTGAAAAATTCTATAAGGACAGTACTTTGTTGAATCAAGCCTTTATTAAAGAAAGCAAAATCACAGTAAGGGAATACCTTGCTTCAGCTGACAAGGGTTTAGCAGTTACTGCTTTCCTTCGTTACAATCTTGCTGACTAACATAAATTGTCATAAATAAAAGTCTGCCGCCTTTCCTTTCAGGAAGGGCGGTTTTTTTATTATTTTCGCACTTGTAATAATACATATATATGAAAACTTTTACCTTCAGAAAGGCAGAAAGACTTAGTAGCAAGATTTTGCTTGATAAACTTTTTTCAGAAGGTAAATCACTGTTTTCATATCCTTTTAAGTTTATTTTCATTAAAACTGAACAGGATGATGTCCCTGATATCAGAGTTGTATTTTCAGTTCCTAAGAGAAATTTCAAGCAGGCAGTTAAAAGAAATCTGATTAGAAGAAGAATTAAGGAAGCCTATCGTCTGAATAAACCCTCTTTCACAGATACAATTGATGGTAATAAACTAATTGTAATGGTAATATATACTGAAAAAGAAATATTGGATTATAAACAAATTGAAACAGGATTAATAAAAGGATTTAAAAAAGTAATTTTAAAAAATAATTGAATAAAGTAATATTTAAAGATACCCTAAAATGAAACACTTTCTCCTTTTAACTTCACTGCTTATTATCTCGTTTACAGCTTTATGCCAGGTTTCAAACTATACAGATATTTATGTCCAAAAGAAATTCTTCAATGAGTTGTATCAGGCTCAGGACAATGCTGAAATTGAAGTTGAAGGCTCACCATACTTAAATGATGAATTTTCGGAAGGAAAAGTAAGAATGGGCAAAACTACCTATCTTATTCCTTTAAGGTATAACATTTATTTCGATGCTTTTGAAGCTGAAATGCAACAAAAAGATATGTATCTGAACAATGCTGCCGTTGATACAATTTATCTCAACAATTCAGTATTTGCATTTAAGAAGGAAAAAAACGAATTAAAAACATACGAGGTTGTATTCCACTCAAACAAGATAGAACTGTTAAAAAAACATGCTGTAAAGTTCAATCCCGGGTCTTTTGGCATCCCTTTTAAAGCAGATGTATATCCTAATTTTAAGAAAACCGACCCTAAATATTTTTTGGTGACTGAAAGCAATGATATGATTCCTTTTACTTCCTTTAGAAATCTTTATAAAATATTTCCGGAAAAGAAGGATTTAATTATGAAAGAAATAAAATCGGGTAAGCTTAAAGATAAAAAAGACAAGGATATGAAACGTCTTTTCAATTATATTTCATCAATTTTGTGACTTAACTTAAAGCATAATTTTCAGGAAAAGATTTGGGGTAAAGGGAACTGCTTCAGAATAAACAGTTATATATCCGAATTCAGGTGAAATATTAATCCGTTTAAAGTTGTCAATCTTCAGGTTTTGGGTATTAAACACGTTAATAATTGATAAGCCAGTTTCAAAATTCACCTTTTTGAATGAAAACTTATAAGTAACAGCTGCATCAAATCTTGAATAATAAATACTCTGCACTTCATCAGCAAATAAGTCTTTAATAATTTTCATCCCTGAACCATAGACATAGTTAGCTGAAATATAGAAACTCTTAATTTTAAATAGGGCAGCAGCCTTTAATTCATGTCTTTGATCGTGAGGAGCAAGCACGTATTCATGGTTATTCTGACCGGGTAAGGGAATTTTTTCTTCTGCTCTCCCAAGGTTATATGAAATCCAGAAAGAATGAACGCCCATATCTTTCTTTACAAAAAATTCCAATCCATAAGACCGGGCCATTCCATTATACGGGAAGAAGCCGTCTCTTAATGTCATATCGAGACCAGTCCTTGATTCAAATACCCTTTTTACTATGTCTCGGGTGCGTTTGAAATATCCCTCAACATTTATAGTAAGGTCATTCTTAAAATAGTTTATCCCGGCAACCAGATGGCTTGCTTTAAGAACAGGGATATTCTTACCTGCTGCAAGCCAGAGATAAGAAAGGTTATTATCCCTATCGAAATTTATTGTTTTAAAAATAAACTGATCATATAATCCCCAGGAAGCATTTATTTTTAAATATTCTTTTGCATTATATGACACTGAAATACGTGGTTCGAAATAAAATTTTCGGGTATTAAAGATAAAGTTTGACCTTAAACCTGCCTTTAAATCCAAAGCGTTGAAAAGATGAATATTATCTTGGACATACACTACTGCTCTATAATTATTATAGATTGATAAAGTGTCAAGATCAAAATTATCAGAGTACTTATTTGTATTTGAGATAGTAGCTTCATTGAAATAAACTCCTCCTCCTGCTTCAATCTTGTGGGCATTAAGAAAGTTGAAAATATTATCAATTTTCAAAGAATTTTCAAGAATAGTATTTCCAGTTCCTGCACGTTCATTTTTAAAAAAAGACCCTGAATATTTACTTTCAGTTTCAATAGTTTCAGTAATATCTTTATCAAAGTAAGAATGAGAAAGTGTTAATGAAGAATAATTGCCGTTTGCCCAGGTTCTTCCGTAAAATAAGGACCCACCCTGTTGTTGATTGTATTCCTTGTTGTAAATAGTGAATAGGAATGGATTATTTTTTGCTCCTTTTCCTATCTTGGTAATTTCAGTATCCGAAGCAAGAATAAACTTATCATTAGCACCAAAGAAGCTAATATAGAAATTATCGTTTTGATCTAGGTTAGCTGAGAATTTAACATTAAAATCCCTAAAAGAATAATTGTCAGGATATGCATTAACATCGAAGTTCAGTTTATTCAGGTTCTGGTATTTATTTGCACTTTTTGAAACAGGTCTTGAAATATCATAAATATTAAGACTACTATTCTTATAAAGATCATAATAAGTTTGCCTATAAGCAATCATAATAGATGAATTCAGCAAAGAAGGGATTTCCAAAAGTCCGTTCAGTGTAGTCTGATTGATATTAAGGCTTAAAGCAGGTTTGGTCATATTACCGTTTTTCCCTGTGATATTAACAAGACCACCGACTCTATTGCCATATTTAGCTTCATATCCCCCTTTATATATTTCTATATTCTTAACAAGAAATGGGTTTACAATACTTATGTTGTCGTTATAGTTTTTCAATCCAAAGATTGTAAATTCATCGAAAGTAACCTGGCTTTGGCCTTCGGAGCTTCCCCAGATAAGCAAGTCGGTCGATTGCTCTCCGGAAGCAGCTATTCCTGGCATCAGCCTGATAAGACTGAACAGGGAATTATCGCCCTGTCCGGGCAGGTATTTTGAAATATTATGATTTAACTTGATTTTACCGGGTTTATCACCAATGAGGGTAGCTTTCTCAATAATGTTATTGCTAACAGTAACTTCAGGTATTTTTTCAGAAGAAGGTATCAATTTGAACTGGCGGTTAATGCCTGAACTAAGAATTGTATCGTAGACATAATACCCTAAATGTGAAATTCTTAAATGGAAAGTAGTATCGGCAGAAGCAATATAATTAAAGCCGCCCATTACATCAGAAACCATTGGTTTATTATTAACCCACACATGAGAAAAAGGCAAGGGTTCATATGATCCGGACTCAACAATCTGCCCTGCTATCTGAGCAAGATTAACTTTCTTTTCTTCTTTTTCTATAACTTTAATTGGAACAATAACATAAACTTCACCCGATTTCTGAATATCAAAAGGGAGTCCTTTAAAAAGGAATTTCAAAGCATCTTCCTTCTTCTTAAATGTTTTGGCAGCAGTAATCCTATATTTTGAAAGTAGGTTATCACTATATGAAAATTGAAAATTATATTGATCCCGCAATTTAACAAGAACATCATTCAGCTGTTCGCCCTTGACATCAATCGTAATCTTAGATGACTGTGAAAAAACTGAAATACCGATAAATAAAAGTGAAATTAATATCAGCGCCCTCTTGGTCATTAGTCATTTGGAATAATTTGGTAAACCTTATTTGACTCCCGGATATATTTATACCCCAGAGCTGGACAAATATAACTTAAAATTTCTTCAACATTCTGGTTCTTAGTAAAATTACCTGTATATAAAATATAATTATCAATATTTGCTTTTATAGTTACCCCATATTGTCTTTCAATCTCTTTAAAAACTTCCTTGACAGGGGAAGCTGTAAATAAAAAAATGTTGTTTTTCCAGGATATTTCGGGTAACGTTTCAACATCCTTAAGCACTTCAATCCTTCCATCAGGCTGAACCAAAGCTTTAGTGTCGGGATTTAGCAAAACTTCTTCGTTAACTATTGATGAAACCCTTACTTTGCCTGATATGCAAGTAACCCTGTATACTTCATTCCTTGAAAAGATATTGAAGCTGGTACCAACAACAGTAGTAGTACCTAACTTTGAAAAAACAGAGAACTTCTTCCCTTTCTCAACTTCAAACAAACCTTCACCTTCGAACCTGACTTCTCTTTTAAACTTCCACCAATAGGGTTTATAGCTAATAAATGACTCTGCATTAAGGTTGACAATAGATTTATCGGGCAGTATAGCCAGCTGATGAGTACCTGCGATTGTATTTATATTTTTGGTATAGAATCTCATGAATCCTGTGATCCCGAGGATTATGGCAATTCCGGCAGCTATAGCCCAGAAAGAATATTTGTTTAAGTATCTTTTGTTTTTAGAAATAGGATCGGCCCCAATAGTCTTTCCCATATCGTTCCAGATATCATCCTTGCTCTTTTCCCAAACAAAGCTGCCACCTGAAAATATTTTCCTGCTTTGTTCGTCTATTCCTGACAGATTAATATCCTTATTTTTTTCTTTCATCAGCCATTAAATTTTACTTCCGGAAAATATTTGAGTTATGACTAATAATTAAAAGAATCATGCTGTTTGTATGTCCCCTAAGGCTTTTTTTCAGGTGTTCAAGTGCAAGGCTCATCCTTTTTTCAATAGCTTTAACACTAAGTCCCAACTGATCAGCAATTTCTTTATATTTCAATTCATCAACCCTGCTTAAAAGGAAAACTACTCTTTGTTTTTCCGGCATTGCTTTTAAAGATTCATCATAGGCTTTTAACAATTCTCTGTAATTAACTTCATCATCG
>CAYUEI010000182.1:0-6203 GCA_964443445.1 uncultured Prolixibacteraceae bacterium
TGTATTTCACATCAGGAACAACAGGAAACCCGAAGATGGTAGCCCACGATTATACTTATCCACTCGCACATATTTCCACTGCCGCATTCTGGCATAACGTACAGGAAGACGGAAGGCATCTTACTGTTGCTGATACAGGCTGGGCAAAGGCAGTATGGGGAAAGCTTTATGGACAGATGCTTGCAGGTTGCAGTGTGTTTGTTTATGACCATCAGAAGTTTGTTCCCGCGGAAATGCTTGAAGTAATTTCTAAATATAAGGTCACATCTTTTTGTGCTCCACCAACTATCTTCCGTTTTCTCATACGTGAAGACTTTTCAAAATATGATCTTTCATCACTAAAATACTGTACAACTGCAGGAGAGGCCCTCAACCCAACAGTATTTGAAACCTTCTATGAAAGAACAGGCATAAGGCTAATGGAAGCTTTCGGGCAAACTGAAACAACAGTTCAGTTGGTAACACTTCCATGGATGACACCAAAGCCGGGTTCCATGGGTATTGCATATCCTCAATATAATGTCGATTTGCTTAAATCTGACGGCACAAGATGCGAAGACGGAGAACAAGGCCAGATAGTAATCAGAATTGGCGAAAAAGCACCTGTAGGGCTATTTAAAGGGTACTACCGAGATGAAGAAAGAACAAATGAAACCATAAGCAATGGAATTTACTATACCGGTGATATTGCTTGGCGCGATGAAGACGGATTCTTCTGGTTTGTTGGAAGAGCCGATGATGTTATAAAAAGCTCAGGTTACAGGATTGGCCCATTTGAAGTAGAAAGTGCTCTGATGACACATCCAGCTGTGGTTGAATGTGCTGTGACAGGTGTTCCTGACGATATAAGGGGACAAATAGTTAAAGCAACAATTGTTCTTGCAAAAGATGTTGATCCTTCAGAAGAATTAAAAAAGGAAATTCAGGAGCATGTTAAAAATGTAACTGCGCCGTATAAATATCCGAGGATAATTGAATTTGTTACTGCTTTACCTAAAACTATCAGTGGGAAGATAAGGAGAGTAGAAATAAGAGAAAAGGGATGAAAAAAACCTTAATTCCAAAACTTCTTTCGTTTTTACTTTTTATAAGTTTTTGCTTTAATGCTTTCTCTCAAAAGAAAGATTTTCTGGGAGTAAATATTTCCGGTGAAATAAGAGCTGAAGGAGAAAACATGATCCTGAACAACAAAGTTGGAATGCTCCTTGGGTTTTCATATGAAAGAAAATTCCATAATAACTTTGGTGCTGAAACAGGCATTCTTTATAGGGCAAATCCTGTAAATATCTATTTACCTGAAGGAAGTATTAATCAAAAGACAATAATAGAAGGTTTCTTTTCAGTGCCCCTCGTTCTTAAGTTTTATTCTGGAATTATAAATATTTCATTAGGAGGATGTTTCGATTATTTTATTGGCGGATATGATCCTAAACCAGTGTCAGATTTAAAACTGATTGATTATAATATAGATCCAAAATACTATTTAGGGATTATTTGTAAAGTAAGCAAAGACATTAAAATAAGTGAAAAGCTTATACTTGAACCCGAAATAAAAATTAATGCAATTCCCAATCCTTCAGAGCAATCGTATATTGGTATGGGAATCAAGTTAAAATATGGGTTTTGATTTTCTACACAAAAATATAAATCACCTGTCCATCCATTTCTTAAAATCAGAAGCCTTTTCGCGGGCTACAATCAAGTCGTCATCCCGGAATTCGGGATTAAGCTCCAGTTTGAAACGACTCGAAGAATAACTGACCAGTTTGGTTACGGCATCAATGTTGACCAGATAATTTCGGTTGATGCGGAAGAACTGATCGGGATCTACCAACTGCTGTAACTGGTCGAGGGAATAATCCACATCGTAGGTTTTGCTCTGAAAAGTGCGGATAAACACTGAACGTTCTTCAATAAAAAACAGCTCCACATCGCTGGTAAGCACTGAAAGCAGATTGTTGCCCACCTTCACCAGAAAACGGTTTTTGTATCCCTGACTGATCTGTTGCCGGGCAGTTTCCAGCTTCATTCGGTCAGGAGCATGCGTAGTATTTATCCTCTCAAATTTCAGGAGAGAAGCATTAAGTGCGTCGGGATCGATGGGCTTCAGCAGGTAATCGATGCTATTGACCTTAAAGGCACGGATGGCATATTCGTCGTAAGCGGTAGTAAAAATAATTGGTGAAGTAACTTCTGCCTGATCGAAAATCTCAAAGCTAATGCCATCGGCCAGCTGAATATCGAGCAATATCAAATCGGGTGACGGATTCGTGTTCAGCCATTTCACGGCATGTTCAACCGTATCAACCGGACCAAGCAATGTCCACTCAGGTTTCAGCTTCATAATCATCCGCTCCAGCTTTTCTGCAGCCAGCCGCTCGTCTTCTATAATAAGTACCTTTGCCATAATTCTGTTTTACTGCATCCTCAACGTTCTAAATTTTTCATCGGTATCACCGGCATACGAACTACAAACTCCTTTTCATTCTTTTCAATCTCCAGAGTCTTTCCGGTATGGATTTTCACCCGTTCGGCAAGGTTTTTCAACCCTAATCCCGACGACGGGTTGAGCTGACTCTTCGGTTGAAGCTTATTCCGCACCTCAACAAAACCATCCTTCTGAACAATAGTCACCTGTAACGGTTTTTCAAACGTAGCTGCATTGTGTTTGAAGGCATTCTCGACCAGTAACTGCAACGAAATAGGCAACACCCTGCAATCAGGATCGTTAATCTCAATTGTAAGGTTGATTTTCTCTTCATCCCTGATCTTCTGCAAAAAATAATAGTCGTTCACAAAACTGATCTCCTGATCGAGAGATACCGTTTCAGCATCGCGGTTTTCAAGAATATAACGATAAATAACTGATAACTTCTGTGTGAAGAATTCAGCCTTTTCGGGGTCGGTTGGTATAAGTGACGACAAGGTGTTCAAGCTGTTAAAGAGAAAATGGGGATTCACCTGATTTTTAAGTGTCTCGCTCTGGTAAATCAGCATCTGTTCACGGGCTTTGAACGCACTCTTCATTGCCTCCTGCCAAAGCATGAAAAAGAAGGCCATAGTGGCCAAAAAAGATGCAACTACGAGGGAAACCAGATTATCTTTGATGGCAAAATTACGTATCAGGTCCACAGAATCATCCCAGGAATTACCAGTCAGTAAACTCATTAGGAACATAACCCCGGCAGCAACTATTGTACCTACTCCTATAATCAACAGTAGAAAGACTACAACACGCCAGAGAATACTAAACGTCAATTCCCTGGGGGATGATTTTTTTACCGAATTGAACAATGCCCTTGAGACCCAAAATATAATCTCAGTATCGAGTAGCATAATCAGAGAACCGGATATAACAAACTGATAATTAACAGTGTGTTGAGAAATCAACTGAAACAATACTGATCCAAAAACGCTGAATAACAATATAGGGACATGGAGATTCCATGGGAAAGGGAGATTAAAATTGATTAGCTTTCTTTTTTCCACGGTTTGTAAAATTAAAGGAGTCAGGAAAGACTCCGTGAGTAAAATTATTAAATTAATCAGGAATCACAAAGGCACTCTTTTCGATTTACTATTTCTAGGCAAAAGCTTTCGAAACGGAATTCTGGTTCTTCTTACTGCTGCCTAATAAGCCAATAATGCAAATCCCAAAGATTCCGTTTGATAAAAAGATCTCGACAAAATGAGCCATTCTGATTGGGAAAGGCATTAGCGAATTGGGCATTAGCAAAAGAACTGTTGGCAACAGAGCCATCATAATACTAATAAGAACGTATCTTTCTGTTCTTCCACCTTTCAGGTAAAATAGTACCGGCAGGCAAAAGAGCACCCACAAAGCGCCCCGCGTAATCTGAATAATTGCAAGCTCTGTATTTCCAATGCTCGTGGTTGATGTTTGGTAGAATTCCCGAACCACTTCGAACCGCCATGGAACAAGCGAACCAAAAACGAAATAAAGGATCATGTATAAAACTGAAAGTAAAGCCAATTTCCACCACTTATCCCGACTTATCATTGCTTTGAAAGAGGAAATTCCGATTGGGTTTGCCGGCTTCCACAGAAAATAACCAATCGTCGTAATCACAACTGTTTGAACAAAATTGCCAATAAAGATATTAGCCAACCACTGAGGTGTAATCGAAGGGAAAGAATCGATAAAGACCCAGGTTTCAATCTGGGTCATAAATATCTGGATTCCATAGACCGACAATGCAGTTGCAGCAATCAGGTAAAACCCGTTAAGAGAAAGCCGTTTCAACAGGTAAATGATAAAGAACGAATTAACCAAAATGTGAAGCATCAGGGCTCCCAATGCCGAGGCATCTGGCTTTACATCTGTTGCCGTTGGGAACAACCGGCCGACAATGGCAATCACAATAAAATAGGCAAAAACAAAACCTACGGATTTCAGTATTTGAATAAATGTTTTCATAGTGATATGTTTTAAATAACAGACCAAAGATGAAACACAATTATCCGGATTGAAAAAGAAAAGTGCAGAACCGTTGAAAGATGTTGCTATATGGGGAAAAAACAAGGTTTAACCGAAAACAGACTTGCTTCGGACAATAAATGCATCAATTCAAGATAACAGGATATAAACAAAACCCCGGGTACAATTCTATTCCCCGGGGTTTTATTTTTAAAATTAGCAAAGATTAATGGATAAAGACGTAAGAAATCTTTAAGAGTTAGAAACTTAACTGTCATTCAGAATTATAACTCAAAATCTCCAGCCGCTTCAGGCTGATAAAGTATTTCTTCAATTATAATACTTACTTTACCTGCCGGCATATTCCATTCTACCTCATCTCCTTTGCGATAACCCAGCAAAGCTGTAGCCATAGGTGCAAAAATCGAAATTTTATTTTCCTTGAGATTTGCATTTTCAGGATATACAATCTTTATTTCCCTTGTAGAATTCATAGAAGGTATGTAAATCCTTACTAAAGAGTTCATGGTAACTACATCTCCGGGTATGCTTTCCGGATCGGTAATTTTGGCTCTTTCAAGTTCCTTCATCAATCTTTCTGCATCATTTACATGACATGTCCTGTTTTGTCTGGCCATCTTAAGAGTATTTATCAAACGGCCTGAATCAACCTTACTTAATACTATTTCATTCATATCTGTAGTTTTTAATTATTAGACAAAAAAAAAGACCGGATTTCCCGGTCAATTTATAACAAGAAATCTATTTCGAAGTAATTTATGTTTTCGTAAAAATTATTATATGTCCTATACAATTTCGCATAAAAATGTCCTTTAATATGATTTCAACAAATATAAAAATAAAAAACAATGAATAAAATACCTTGAACTTGTATGTCCATACATCTTGTAGGCTTAAGCAAACAAAAAAAGATTAATCTTTGTATTTAATTTCAAAGAAATGCCATGTCTGTTTTAAGAAATGTAAAAAAATATATACCAGATATTTTCATTCTTGCCATCATCATGATGATAGTGCTGGCTTATTTATTTCCGGGGATCGGGGGAAAAGGGAGTTTCATTGAATTAAAGACTGTCAGCAAATATGCCATTATGCTACTCTTTTTCTTCTACGGACTTCGTCTTAGCCCTGAAAAGCTGAAGAAAGACCTTAAGAACTGGAAGCTTCACATATCAATTCAGTTAATCACTTTTCTTTTCTTCCCTATAGTAGTATTATTGTTTTACCCTTTTTTCCGTAATACTGAATACCATAATTTGTGGCTCGCTTTGTTCTTTTTAGCCGCGCTGCCATCGACTGTCTCATCTTCAGTAGTGCTAGTTTCCATTGCCAAAGGGAATGTTACCGGGGCAATATTCAACGCCAGCGTTTCAGGAGTTATTGGAATATTGATTACTCCACTTTGGATGGGCTTTTTCCTAACTCAAACATCAGCTGATTATGACCTCCTGAAAGTATTTATAGACCTTGTAATACAGATTCTTGTACCGGTGCTTGCAGGTTTATTGCTTCATAAGTTTTGGGGCAATTGGGCTATCCGCAATAAAGAATATTTTAGTATTTATGACAGATGTGTTATTCTATCTGTCGTTTACAACAGTTTTAGTGAGTCTTTTCTCAATGGTATTTTCAGAGATATTCCAAACTGGACTTTGTTTGTCCTTTTTGGATTAGTTATTGCCCTCTTTTTCATGTCGCTCGGTTTTTCATCATGGATATCGAAGAAGCAGGGTTTCTCGAGGGA
>CAYUEI010000183.1:0-1347 GCA_964443445.1 uncultured Prolixibacteraceae bacterium
AGTTATTATTAACCCTGGCTGTTAATACGTATTAAGTTAAGAAGTTATTATTAACCCTGGCCTTTAGGCCGGGGTAAAAATGAGCAGTAGTTTTACCGGGCTTTAGCCCTGATTAACGAGAAAATCGTCCGTTATTTAAAAGGAAATTGGTTGTTATCATCTTCTTTGTAAGTTCCAACCAAACTATTTCAGAAATAATTGGGTCAGAACTCGCGATGACCGTCAGCTTAAAATGTAAAAAGGAGGCCTAACGCGTTATTTAATACTATTTGCTTTGAGTTTAAGTTCATAATATCCATTTTTCTCTAAAAACATCCTGAAGAAAGGTCTGATTCCCTTAAAATATTCATAAAATGCTCTGCAATACCTCTTATTTTCAATACTTACAATATCCAGCTCTGCCCTTTCAATTAGAAGCTTCATTCTGTAATCATCAATTTCGTGAAAATGGCCTTTAGTCCAAAGGAACTTGGGACGCTGTGGTAAGATGACATAGAGTTTTGAATTTTCATCCATAACTTCTTTAATTCTCAACAATGAATATAATGGATTAAACAGATGCTCAATGGTATGCGAAAAGATGATAATATCGAATTTTTTATTAGCATTTTTACTTTCAGGTATGAAAAAATCAATATCCAAATCTCCATCAGTATTAAAAATTTCTCCTTTACCGGTTAAGATATTTTTTTTAATCTCCTCTGTCAAAGGTGATAATCTACCAATATCAAGAACCTGATCATTAATACCAACTCTGTTTTTCAAATATTGTAAAGTTACCTTATTTGCATTTTCATACTGTTTAGATGAATTCTCATTCGGATCACGATACAATTCATTTAAATCTATCTGTTTCATATTCAATACTTATGATTGTTGTTTTTAGAAAAAAAATCTTTCCCAATTTATAAAAAATAAATAGAAATACATCCTATAAATTTTTTACAATTATGTAAAAATTATCTTAATTCCTGTTCAACAGCAAACCACACCCATCAAATTCAGATAGTCCATAATTACAAAAATTATCTTTTACCATCTGATTTAGCTGACTGAATTTGGATATTCCAACAACAGTACGTCCTACCTCTTTTCAATCACTCCGGTCGAATGTGGTACGAATGTGGTACGAATGTGGTACGAATGTGGTCACTATCGTAAACATTTTACGTTGCGAGGAGGCACAACGAAGTAATCTGCTGTTAATCACGTCATTGCGAGGAGGCACGACGAAGCAATCTGCCCATTAGAAGAAGAGATTGCTTCGTCGTTCCTCCTCGCAATGACGTAAGCAACAGCAGCACAGCTCCTTAACAGAGCGAAGCGATAACAGAGCGAAGCGATAAC
>CAYUEI010000183.1:1447-2870 GCA_964443445.1 uncultured Prolixibacteraceae bacterium
TAACAGAGCGAAGCGATAACAGAGCGAAGCGATAACGGACGCAGTCCCAAGTCCCACTTGAATAATTCAATTTATTTTATTATATTCGTGAACTGTACATACC
The DNA here is from genome assembly GCA_964443445.1 of uncultured Prolixibacteraceae bacterium. Classification (GTDB taxonomy): domain Bacteria; phylum Bacteroidota; class Bacteroidia; order Bacteroidales; family Prolixibacteraceae; genus CAYMTR01. The sequence continues at coordinate 1,551 of CAYUEI010000183.1, forward strand.
ATTTTTCATCATGTTTGGTTCACAAAATATAAAAAAAGATATTAGTCTGGCAGTTTATCGTGATACCCGTACAGTTTTCGGGTTGACTGATATTGCCATGCTAACAGGTGAAACCAACTTATCATCATTAAACAAAAAAATCAACTACAATGTACGTACAGGTAAATTAAATAACCCAAGGAAAGGGATATACACAAAACCAAATTACAATCCCGAAGAACTTGCTTGTTCGATTTTTAAACCTTCATATATTTCTCTGGAATATGTACTTCGGAAAGCAGGAGTTATTTTCCAGTATGACAATGTCTTTACTTCTGTAAGTTATTTGAGCAGAAGTATTGAAATTGAAGGGCAAACCATATCATTCAGAAAAATAAAAAATAATATACTGATAAATACATCAGGAATATTAAGGCTAAACAATGGAATTAATATTGCAACACCTGAAAGAGCGTTTTTAGATTTACTTTATCTTACTCCTGAGTCTTTTTTCGACAATCTTCACACTTTAAACATTCATGAAATAAAAAAGCTATTGCCAATATATGAGTCAAAAATATTAATAAAAAGAACCTCTAACTTGCTTTCAAATGTTTGACGTAAACAGACATAAATTCTTTTTGTTTCAGATACTTAAAGACATATATTCTGACATTGAACTTGCATCTTCCTTAGGATTTAAGGGAGGAACAGCCTTATTGTTTTTTTATGATCTACCCCGATTTTCTGTTGACCTCGATTTTAATCTTTTATCATTGGAAAAAGAAAAAAGTGTATATATAAAAGTGAAAAATATTATTCAGAAATATGGCAGGATATATGATGAAGCAATGAAATATTATGGTCAGGTCATTGTGCTGGATTATGGAATTGGTGAACGAAAATTAAAGATTGAAATTTCAAAACGGAGGTTTGAAGATAACTATGAAATAAAAAATCTGTTAGGTATTAATGTTTTGGTGATGGTTCAGTCAGATATGTTCGCTCATAAACTTTGTGCATTGCTCGATCGCAATTCAATAATAAACCGTGATATCTTTGATTGCTGGTTTTTCATGCAGAAACACTCCCCCGTAAACAAAATCATTATTGAACAACGCACAGGAATTAATTATGAAAGCTACATTGAAAAATGCATACAAAACCTTGAATTAGTGAACAATAAGGATATTCTAAACGGACTGGGAGAGCTAATGGATCCTGATGTGAAAAAATTTGTTCGCACAAAGCTTCTAAGTGAGACTATCACTTTGCTTAAGTTCTACAAGTCATTTCCAATAGAATAAAATGCGAAGCACTAACAGAGCGAAGCGATAACAT
>CAYUEI010000183.1:2970-6140 GCA_964443445.1 uncultured Prolixibacteraceae bacterium
AGCGATAACATTCTTCTCTTTTCCAACTTTTTTATTAATATTGTAATAACTAACATAATCAGTTATGTCGAAGAAAAATAGTATACCCTTGTTTGACAGGATAGAATCCTTCCTTCAGAAAAATCAACTTTTTGTAATTGGTATTTCTACCCTTCTGGCTCTAATAATGTCCCTTCTGATGTTTAATCCCGATGTTTCGCTCGGGGGCGACGATTCAGGTTATATAAAAGCAGGTTATAATTTCTTAAAGGGAAAAGAATTTCCATCATGGCACGGTTCGTTTTACAGTATTTTGCTTTCATTCTTTATGCTAATAACCGGTGTTAATGTTGTCGCCCTGAAATTTACATCGCTGCTTTTCTTCGCTGCTTCTTTTTATTTTACTTATAGGATTTTTTCTAAAATTGCCACCCATACAACTGCAACTTTAGTCGTGATAACAGCTTCATCGAGCTGCCTTCTAAACATATATGCCGGCACTACATTTTCTGAATCCTTCTTCATTTTCATTCAATCACTTTATATATTTCTGTTTTTAAATTTTGTAACTAAACTGGAAAGCAGAACGGAAAATTGGAAACAGATATGGAAAGACACGCTTATATTGGGGCTCACCACATATATCATGATCCAAACAAGAAATGTTTCGGTAGCAGTCTTTGGCATTACACTTCTTTATCTATTGCTGAATAAACACTTCAAGAGTTCATTGCTATATAGCGGATTTACAATTGTTTCACATATCATATTTAATTCATACAAACGTATCGTCTGGAATATATCGTCAATTGGATTTGAGGGCGCGTTCGACAGTGCCCTTTTAAAAAACTATTATAAACCGGCTGAAGGGAATGAAGATCTGGGAGGATTTATACAAAGGTTTCTGGATAATTCAGACCTTTATTTTTCAAAGCATCTGGCCAAAATGTTTGGGATCAGACCGCTTGACACGATCAATGTTGAGACATCAATTACTATTGCTTTTTATGTTCTATTTTTCCTTTCAGTAATAGTCATATTGATGAAAAACAGGAAGATGGGATATATTGCATTGTATATTGCGGGGATGGTATCTGCAACTTTTCTCAGCATGCAGAAGATTTGGGACCAGGAAAGGCTTATCCTGATATATTTCCCATTGATAACAGGAATATTATTCTATGCCCTTTTTTCTATTTTCACCGATAAGCTAAAAAAATATCAAATAATTCCGCTTATTATTTCGGGAGTATTATTCATTTTAATCTTTGCTCAAAGTGTAAAATACATTTCAAAATATAATCCCGGACAGCGTTTTGTTAGTGGAAAATTCACTTCATATACTCCTGATTGGCAAAATTATATGTTGGCAAGCAAATGGGCTGCCGATAACCTTGATGGAAAAGCAGTTGTTGCATGCCGCAAGCCTGAAATGTCGTGGATTGCATCGGAAGGAAGTGAAATTTTCAGGGGTATCTACAAGGTAGAATATAACTTGCCCGATTCGGCCTATAACACGCTACGAGAGATGGATGCGACGCATGTAATAACAGCAAGTCTTCGTCTTGATCCCCGTAAAAAGACAAACAATATTATCAGGACTGTCAACAATGTTATTTCTCTTGCTACTACTAAATATCCGGGGTGCCTCACACTGATAAAGGAGTTTGGTACAGATGAAAAAGCATATATCTTTAAACTAGACTTTCCGGGGCATACTGGTGGCAAGGAATATTTGGAAAGTCTGGATGCAGCTATGTTGGTTAATCCGTCAAACCTCTATATACTTCAAAAGAAAGCAGAATATTATATCATTCAGAATGACTATAAAACGGCTATAGACTTATACAACAAGGTAATAGAGGAAGAGAACAGTGATAAGTTTGTTTTTTTCAACAGGGGATATTGTTATTTCCAGCAATTGGATTATGAAAATGGCAAAAAGGATTTTCAAAAAGCAGCAGATTTGGATCCTTCCTTTGGCAATGCCTGGTACAACCTGGCAGTATGCCTCTTTAACACAGGCGATTATCAAGGATCACGTGAAGCATTGCAGAAAGCCCGGAGTACGAATTTCAACAATATCAATTCAGTGCTTGAGACAAATCTTGTGAAATTGGGGTATTAAATAATAGACACAAGAATCAAGACACAAGAATCAAGATTGGGTTTCCGCTATGGTCATCGGTAGCTGCGCTCTAATGGTGCTTCGCACGTTATCGCTTCGCTCTGTTGGACGACTGCGTCGTCGTTAGGACTTCGTCCGTTGAATTCACCGTCATTGCGAACCACGAATTCACCGTCATTGCGAGTCCCGAATTCACCGTCATTGCGAGGAGGTACGACGAAGCAATCTGTTGAATAGCTAGTCATTGCGAGTCCCGACCCAAAGAATTTAGGAACAATGTGGATATGAAAAAATAACAAGTTAGCACTACCCAATCTTGTGTCTTGATTCTTGTGTCTATTTTTTTTATTATAATTGCATAACTATAATCTTCATACTATGAGAAAACTGTTTATCCTTTTTATAATAAGCTTTATTTCTTATGCAGCTTACTCCCAAAGCTTTTACGGAGGTCTGATGGCAGGGTTCAACGGTAGTCAGGTTGAAGGGGATAAATCAAGCGGATATCAGAAGATGGGATTCGTTGGCGGTGCCTGGACTCAAGCCGATGTAAACGAAAAAGTTTATTGGGGACTTGAACTGAAATTCAACCAAAAAGGGAGCAGGATAAATCCTACAGCCAAGAATGGCTACTACAAATATATCTATCGCCTCAACTATATCGACCTGCCTGCTCTTGCGGGTTACAGAATCAATGACAAGGTGTCTGCTTTTGCAGGACTTTCCTTTGGTGTTCTGTTAAGCAAATCAGGATATGACCTTTACGGACCTGACCCTACTATTGCATATTCCGCTCTTCACAACTGGGAGTTGGGTATGTTGGCGGGGATAAAAGTCGATTTCGATCAGATACTTCAATATGATTGGGCAAGAAAATTTGTCTTCGATATCCGGTTTCAATATTCAATACTATCAATCTATCAGGACTATTCTCCGTTTTTTTCTTACTACACTCTCGGCCAGTTCAACAATATGATTTCAATGGCCTTGTTCTATAGGATTGATTTGGGGAGATAATCTATTTTTGGGAGATAATCAATTCATTTGGAGATATTTGATTAAT
>CAYUEI010000184.1:0-6019 GCA_964443445.1 uncultured Prolixibacteraceae bacterium
ATATCTTTTCAAATTCGGCTGAGAAGAAAGGCTATTCAGGAACAGCCATTATTTCTAAAGCTAAACCTCTTTCAGTTTCAAAAGGAATTGGCATTGAAGAGTACGACAACGAAGGCAGGGTTCTATGTGCGGAATATGAATCATTCTTTTTAGTTACAGCCTATGTGCCTAATTCGGGTAGCGAATTAAAGAGGCTTGGATATAGGCAGGAATGGGACTTAGCATTTTTCAGTTATTTGAAAAACTTAGAAAACCAAAAGCCGGTTATTGTTTGCGGCGATCTGAACGTTGCCCACCGTCCTATCGATCTTACAAATCCAAAGGCTAACTATAATAAGTTTGCAGGCTATATGCAGGAAGAAATTGATGGAATGGACAGATTAACCCGGGGAGGCTTAATTGACAGTTTTCGACATTTTTATCCTGATAAAACAGGGGCATATTCATGGTGGAGCTACCGTGCAGGCGCACGTTCATATAACGTGGGCTGGAGAATCGATTATTTTCTGGTTAGCGAAAGCTTTATGCCTAAGGTTAAATCGGCCTCTATTTTAAATGAAGTAATGGGAAGCGATCATTGTCCTGTGAAAATAGAAGTAGACATTCTTTGAAACAGCTTTATATTCAAAGAATAACTATAAAAGCAATGGCCACTATATAGAATCGGACTTCGATACTGTATAGTGGCCATAACTAAAGTTCATCAATGTATTATCAACTAGTTAACAGGATTTATGAAATTCATCAATTCTCTGTCGTGGTTTTTAACAATTCTGGTTTCCCTGTCAAAATACATAGTTTCACCGTTTTCCTCTGTATAAGCGTTCCACTTTGGAAGCTTACCTTCTTCATTAGGATTACCTTTTTTAACAAAGTTTAACCATGCCGAACTCATTATGTCTGACATTTTCCAGGCATCTTCTGTATTGCCTGTCCAGTCTGGTCTCAGGTCAACATTATAGAAGGCCAAAGGAATATCTAATCCATGAAACGAACCTTTTGTTGAATCATCAACAGCACTTTTCCATGCTAAGAAATAAACATATATCGGAGCGTTTGTTTCTTTGGACCTTGCATCAGCTGTCCTTATGGTATAAGGTCTGAAAGTATTATCAATAGAAATAAGATCCTGAGGAGTATAATCAGGATAAGCCTTTGCGAATAGCTCAACATATTTATCAGTTTTATCACCATATGTTTTAGCTAAACGTTCTTTTGCTTGTTCCAAAGTTAGGTCTTTTTCAGAATAAAATGTTGGCATTAATTCATTTAGCGTGCTTCCAATCATAAGGGGTATATCTTTTGAAATATCTGCAAATCCGGGGCTAAAAGGTTGCTGTAGCAATACTTCCCCATCAGCAGATGGAGAAAAGCCAAACATTGTTGGAGAACCGGGTTTTCTTGGCCCTGAAATCTTTGAAATAGCTTCATTTCCGGCTTTAACAAGACTGAAATATGAGATCGTGTCTAAATTTTCAACATCAGCCGGAGTAAGTCCTAATTCTCCAAGTACAGCCAAGCCAAGTGTCTGAGATTTTTCTTTAGTCATCACATTCAGTAAAGTACCACTTTGAATTATTGCTTTTTTAAACAATCCTTTTGCTGCAGGCATACACATAAGTGTACCAACCTTTCCTCCTCCACCTGATTCGCCAATAATTGTTACTTCAGAAGGGTTTCCTCCGAAATTCTCTATGTTTTTATTTACCCACTCCAATGCTTTAACAATATCGAGCATGCCAACATTTGCTGATTGGGTATATTTATCGCCGCAGGCAGATAAATCAAGAAAACCAAGAATATTTAAACGGTGATTTACTGACACAAAAACGATATCTCCCTTTTTAGCCATGGCTTTTCCATAAGTCATAGGGTCGTTACTGCTGCCGACATGAAATCCGCCTCCATGCAGCCAGACAATCACAGGACGCTTTTTGCCATCTTTTATTCCCTGAGACCAAACATTTACACTAAAAAGTTTCTTTTCATCCATGGTGGAATCGGGAATCCAAGGCACTATTTGTTTGGCAACAAATCCAAATTCATTACATTCAAGAACTCCGTCCCATGATTCAGGATCTTGGGGAGGCATAAATCTTTCAGCTTTTGCATAGGGAATTCCTTTAAAAGCAAATACTCCATCGTCAATACTGCCTGAAACAGTTCCATAAGTTGTTTTAACAACCGGTTCTTGTTTTTGGGTAGTTTTAGAGGTACACCCGCTAAAACATAACCCGCAGGCAATGATTATAAAGAAAATAAAGTTTGTTTTCTGGTTCATAATGAAAGTTTTAAAGGTTTTAAATTACGTTTTATATATAATGTCTCTTTATTTTGCCACATTAAATTCAATCCTATCTACAATTCCTTTATAATACTCGTAATCGCCTTCAGGAAGATGCCATATTACTTTAATCTTCTCATTGATTTTTATATTACCCTGTGTCTTATAGCTTTCTACACTTGCCGAGAACTTAACTTTCTCATAGGTTTTTTTACTTGTATAATAATAACGGTCATCCGTTTCAAAACGAGTAAAAAGGCCATTATCATCGAAATAAAATATTCCCGTCACTTCAATTCCGCAATCGGTAAGTATTCCTCTGACAGAATTATCGCTTATCTGTTCCCATTTTACATTATCAAGTAAAACATAACCAGGGATAAACAGAAATTCACAAAAAGCTGTTATCAGGGCAGATTGTGCAGTTTCCTTACTATTGTCATATATAACCCTGAACATATTAAACAACTTTCCATTCATTTCACCATAGCCGTTGAAGTATATATCCCTTGCAGCTACAGGCATAGATGTGAATTTCATATAAGCAATTCTCCCTATTGGCCTTACAGAATTGAATTGTATTGTCTCCAGTTTACTCCATTCTTTTTGAGGCGACAATTTTAACCAACTTTCTGTCCAGTATACATTAGCATTCACAGGTACCGGAGTATTAATATAACCACTTACACGTAAATACTTTTTAAGAGATTCAGGCAAATGACTGATGATCTCTTCAGTAAATAAACCTGTTTCATTAATTTTATTTCGTTTAAGCAATTCCGATTTGTCTTTTAAATAAACTTTTTTCATGATAGTTCATCCTGTGAATTAAAATCAAAACTTTAAAATATACTGACTTTAAAAAATCTATATTGCTATTTTCAGTCAATGCCGAATATAGCTACCAATATAATTATAAGCCCCGAATAAAGCTAATCAAGCACAGCCCTTGCAGGCAATAATATCTGAAATCAAAACATAAATATCTAAATTTAAAATTCCGGCTTAATCACCCTCCCTAATTTTATGCTGAATTTTTAAAGTCAATTATACTTCTTTTGAAATAAGTGCCGGTCTGTTTTAAAAGTGTATTTTTATGACCGATTTTACATACTTAAATTCAGTATCTATTCATAAAAAAATAAAACATAAATTCTATTATCTAACTATTAATTACTGCAAATTAAAGAATATGAAAAAAAAGTACAGCATTCGATTATTACTAACAACATTTTGTATTATCCTGCTTTCAATAAACCTGAAAGCGCAAATTGAAGATTTTAAGGTTGGAACAACCACCCGCCAGATGCTTGTATATGCTCCTTCAGGTATTGAACCAAACAGCCCGCTTATGATTTCTATGCATGGCATGAATCAGGATATTAACTATCAAAAAAACCAGGCAAAATGGGAGCTGGTCGCAAAAGAAAACAACTTTGTTGTTGTATACCCTTCAGGCATCGATGGATACTGGGATATTTCAGGAACACGGGATACTGACTTTATCCTGGCTATTATTGATGAGATGTCAAAACGATATGGTATTGACCGTGAAAGGGTTTACCTTTCTGGTTTTTCAATGGGGGGAATGTTTACCTACCATGCCGCAACTAAAATAGCTGATAAGATAGCTGCTTTTGCACCTGTCAGCGGGTATCTGATGCAAGGTCCCAATACTAATAGCTCGAGGCCGATACCAATTATCCATACACATGGTATTGCTGATGATGTTGTGGCTTTCAGCGGAGTTCAACGTTGCATGGATGCATGGATAGCAAGAAATAAATGCCCTAAAACAGCTCAAATCACTCAGCCTTATCCGTCAGATAAAGCTTCGAAAAATGGCACCAGATATTATTGGGGACCCGGAACCGACTCTGTTGAAATTGTACTGCTCAGCATTAAAAGTGTAAGCCATTATCATTCAAATGATGATAACGGAATCCATACCAGTAAGGAAATTTGGAACTTCTGTAAGAAATTCTCTCTAGGCTACGGAGTTCCAAAGTTTAAATATGCTTCAGTAAACAATCAAACCCCGAAACAAATACAGGTTTCGTTTACATTACCAATAAAAGAATCAGAAAGCTATGAAGGCTTTTCTGTTAAAGTCGACGGAGAAACTGTTTCCATTGATAGTATTGCTTCTGATGAAGCAGGTTGTTTAACAATCAACCTGAAAGACAGCATAAAGAATATTAATGATGTCCAGTTATCATACACCATAGGAAATGTTATTTCTACTTACGATAAAAACCTTAACGGGTTTAACGATATGTTGGTTGAAAATCTAATTGACGGAGCAACCCCTAGAATTGTGGAAATTTCAATAAATGATAGCGGCAACTTGCTTATAGCCAGATTTAACAAAAAGATGCTCCTGCCTTCTGAAATTCCTGCATTGAATTTAACTGCTCAGTATAACGAAAGTATAAATATTCCTATTACAGATTATTCCTTATTAGACGGTGATTCAAGCGCTTATGCGTTCACTTTAAGTGAAAAGATATTTGCTGATTATAGCCTTAACCTGTCATACTCAGGGAACACATTATTCGCGAACGACAGCAGTATGGTAAAGAACTTTGCTGATTATCAGGTCACAAACAAATCAATAGGCCTTCCTGTCAATATTGTTTCAGGAAAACTGGAGGATAATGCATTTACTCTTGCCTTGGAATTTTCAAAACCAATGAAGATGAAGGATGCCCAACTTGGGCAATTTAGTGTAGATGTAAACGGTTCAGTTGCTTCTGTAAAAGAAGTCTTTGCATTAAATAATACCATCCGTTTAGTTTTAACTAACAATTTATTTTATGGCGACACTATTAAAGTGACATATACTCCCGGTAATATAACTTCTGCCGATAGAGGTCCACTGGAAGCTATTAACGGATTTGTTGTTGAGAATAAGCTGCAAATGCCTACATGGAATCCAATTCCCGAAAAGATAGAGGCTGAAGACTACGTTTTACAATTTGGTACCGGTACAGAAACAACAAGTGATACCGGAGGCGGATTAAATGTAGGCTGGACAGAAACAGGTGATTGGATGATATATGCTATTGATAATACCAGTGATGATGAGAATTTTGAAATACAATTTCGTCTTGCTGCGGAATCAGCAGGCGCATTCTTTATCTTTTACATCGATAATGTGAGAGCGGGACAAGTTACAGTTCCTGCAACCGGTGGCTGGCAAGTATTTCAATCAGTTATTAAGAAAATCACTATTCCAAAAGGAAAGCATTATCTTAAAATAGCTGTGGTAAACAGTGGTTTTAATATCAATTATTTCGAAATCCAAAAGAGCTTCTCCGGAATCAGTGATTTTAAAATGGGTGAGGTAATAATTTTCCCTGATAAGTTTTCAAAGAATATGATTATTAAGTCCTCTGAATTTCAATATAATAAAATTGAAATCTTTGATGCTACCGGTAAAGTAGTCCTAAGTACAAAAACAATATTTCAACCGGAACTACATTTGCCGGTTAACCTTGCTAATGGAGTTTATATGGTTAAGGTGAGCGACGAAAAGCAATCACAAATGAAAAAAGTAACTGTGATGAATAATTAATAGCTGTGATTTATATAAAAGCTCCGGATATTTCATATTAAACATTCTGGACCATGGTATCAAATTGGTTGAGAGCATATTATACTCCAATTAAATTAAGAAATGCCACAGTTCCCGATAGATGAAATATCCGGTTGCTTATCTTAAACTACTGAAAT
>CAYUEI010000185.1:0-6012 GCA_964443445.1 uncultured Prolixibacteraceae bacterium
AGAGGGCAGGGACATCCTTTTCGATCAGAATTATAAATACAACCTTGTGATCAGGAGGGCATTGGAAGCTATTTACAGCGATTATAAAGGAGACCGTACTTCAGAAGATTTTAAGAAGTTTGAGGTATATCTTAAGAGAGTTTGGTTTTCAAACGGAATACACCATCATTATTCAGCGGATAAGATTGATCCGGGCTTTCCTGTTGAATATTTCAACATTTTGATAAAGGATATAAATGAAGATAAGTTGCCATTAAAAGAAGGTGAAACAAAAGCTGAATTGGTTGCACTACTTGATAGTGTAATTTTTAATCCTGAGGTTGATAATAAGAGAGTAAATCAGGCAGATGGTGAGGATCTGATACTTACTTCAGCAAACAATTATTATTCGGGCGGTATTACACAAAAAGAAGTTGAAGAATTCTATGCTTCAAAGAAAATCGCCGATGACAGTCAGCCTGTTTCATACGGACTTAACAGCACTTTAGTAAAAAAGGACGGAAAGATTTATGAAGAAGTATGGAAGGTGGGAGGTAAATATTCATCTGCTATTGAAAAGATAGTTTTTTGGCTTGAAAAGGCATTGACTGTTTCTGAAAATGAAAAGCAGAAGAATATAATAAGTCTTCTGATTTCATATTATAAGACCGGAGATTTAAAGACATTTGATGAATTCAATATCGCATGGCTTAAAGACGATGAATCGAGAATTGACTTTGTAAATGGCTTTACTGAAACATACGGCGACCCGCTGGGATTTAAGGGAGCATGGGAAAGTCTGGTTAACTTTGTTAATCTTGATGCAACTAATCGCACTAAAACGATTAGTGAAAATGCACAATGGTTTGAAAGTAATTCACCTGTTGACCCTCGATTCAGAAAAGAGGTTGTAAAAGGAGTATCTGCAAAAGTTATTACAGCTGCAATGCTGGCCGGCGACTGCTATCCTGCGACTCCAATTGGGATTAATCTTCCTAATGCCGACTGGATCAGAAAAGAACATGGTTCTAAATCAGTTACAATTGAAAACATAGTATATTCTTACGATCAGGCTGCTTTGGGGAATGGTTTTCTGGAAGAATTTTGTTATTCCGGCGAAGAAATAGAAGCACAAAGAAAATATGGTTTTATAGGTGATGTACTTCATACTGATATGCATGAATGTCTTGGGCATGGTTCAGGGCAGTTATTACCGGGAGTATCGGGAGACGAATTAAAAGCATACGGAGCTGTGACAGAAGAATCCAGAGCTGACCTTTTTGCGCTTTATTATATGGGTGATGAAAAGATGATTGAGCTTGGGCTTTTCCCTGATAAGGAAGCCTATAAAGCTGCTTATGATGATTATATCCGGAATGGGATAATGACACAACTTACCAGAATTGAGCCCGGTAAAAACATCGAGCAGTCGCATATGAGAAACCGGCAATTGATTTCTAAATGGACATTTGAAAAAGGAGCTGCAGATAAAGTGATTGAAAAGAAAGTAAAAGATGGAAAGACCTATTTTGTTATCAATGACTATGTAAAACTTCGTGGTTTATTTGGTCAGTTATTGGCAGAAATTCAAAGGATAAAATCAGAAGGAGACCTGGCAGGAGCAAAGAGTCTGGTTGAAAAATATGCTGTTAAAGTTGATGCTGAATTACATAAAGAAGTTCTTGCCAGATACAAAAAGCTGAATATTTCACCTTACAGTGGATTTTTGAATCCTGTATATAAACCTGTTACCAATAATTCAGGAGAAATTGTTGATTTGAAGCTTGATTTTTCTGAAGGGTATATTGATCAGATGCTAAGATATTCAAAAGAAAATTCTTTTTTGCCTTCAAGCAATTAGTTAAACTATAGAAAATTAGGGAGAACTATATAAGGCTTTTATTCAATAGAAGCCAGTAATAGCATTGAAACAGGTGGAACATTAACTTTAGGTGAGTGGTTATCTATAATTCCATTTTCATCGACTACATAACCTTGTACAATTATTGTCCATTTTCTGTCTTCAATCACGAAAGGTATTGGGTGGTCGTTATTATTGAAAATAACCTGAATATATTTCCAGGGGTCATTGTTGGCATTAGGTCCTATTTCATACGAAACTACACCAGGCAGATAATATTTTGAAAAGACAAGATATTTTCTAATTTGATCAGCATCGGTCATTCTGAACGCAGGATGGTTTTTCCTTAATTTAATAAGGTCACGGTAATAGTTGTTAACGTAAGAGAATAAAGCTTTTCTGCTCCAGTCTATCATATTGATATCATCGCCCGATTTATAGCTATTGTGATCGCCTCTTTTAGTCCGGCACATTTCAACTCCGGAATGGAGGAAAGGTATTCCTTGTGAAGTCAGCAATATTGCACCTGCAAGACAAGCCATTTTAGCAAGGTCAATAAGTCCTGCCTTTGGGCACGACAATTTAAGCTTGTCGTAAAGAGTATAGTTGTCGTGACAAGAAACGTAGTTAACACTTTGTTTAGGAGAAAACGACCATGCCCACTTAGTAGAAGCAACCCAGTTGTAAACAATCTGTGGATGAAAAGTAGCTGCAATAATTCCATATTTAACAGATTCTTCATTTAAAGTTTGTCCACTTGCAAAGCCTAAGCTTCCCGGATCACTCCAGTGACCTTTTATTGCATCCCTGAAATCATCATTAAAAACAGCAATTCTGTCGAGTTGAGTTGAGTTACGTTTAACAGCACGCAGCTTTTCATTCATTGGGCTTTCACCCCCTGTCCATCCTTCTCCGTATAAGATAATCTTCGGATTAATCAGGTCAAGTTCCTTTCTGATAGAATTCATAGTTTCTAAATCAAAAATTCCCATCAGGTCGAAACGAAAACCATCGATATGGTATTCTTTAGTCCAGAATCTAAGTGAGTCGATAATATATTTGCGGACCATAGCTCTTTCAGAAGCAATTTCATTTCCACAGCCACTTGCATCTGAGAAAGTTCCATTGCTTTTTTGTCTGTAATAATAACCGGGTACTGTCTGATTGAAGTACGAATGGTTTATCAGTCCGGTGTGATTATAAACTACATCCATTATAACTCCAATGCCAATATCATGGAGCGATTTAACCATTTTTTTGAATTCCACGATGCGTGTTTCACCATGATAAGGATCTGAAGAATAAGATCCTTCAGGCGAGTTAAAATTCAAAGGGTCGTAACCCCAGTTATATTGTTTGCTTTCGGGCTTTGATTCATCAACAGTAAGAAAGTCGAAAACGGGAAGAAGATGGACATGAGTAATACCCAATTCTTTCAGGTGATCAATTCCTGTTTTGATGCTTTCAGGCGACCGTGTATTTTTCTCCGTTAAAGATAAATATTTGCCTTTATTAGTAATTCCGGAAAAGGGATCTATACTAAAGTCACGGACATGTAATTCATAAATAATCATGTCAGTATAATTCTCAGGCAATATATAGTTATCCTTTTCCCAGTTAAATGGGTGAGTTTTTTCAAAATTACACAGCATAGCCCTTCTTCCGTTAACTCCAACAGCATAAGCATAGGGGTCAGGAACTTCATCCATCCAACGGTCGCCAATAAGGCATTGTACAGAATAGTACAAACCATGAAAATCTCCTTCAAGTTCAATGAACCAGGTTCCATTTTCACCTTTCGACATGTGGTAAACTTCAATCAAATCTCCTGAGTACCCTTTATTATATAAACGGAATAGTACCATGGACGAAGTAGGTGACCATAATCTGAATACAGTCTTTTCTTCATCGCAAAAGGCTCCGAGAGTATTATTCTCAAAGGAAGGATATGTTGAAAAATCTATATGTCCAAAGGTCCAATTCATGTATTTTTTTAAGACAAAGATTCTGAGAATAATACTTGCAGCGTAAAATTCTGAATTAAACAAATGTAAATAAATAAAAAAAAATTATTCCAGGTATTGACATTTATTATAAAAGGTTTATATATTTGAATAAAATTAATAGAGCTATTAAACAGCTTAGTTAATAGAAATCAAATGGGAGAAGAAAAAAATAAAGAGCAGACTATTCTTGAAGCAGCCGAGAAACTATTTCTTGATAAAGGATTTGCATTGACTTCAACGACTGAAATAGCCCGGGAAGCAGGTTGTAATCAGGCAATGGTTCATTATTACTACAGGACAAAAGAAAAGCTTTTCAATATTGTTTTTGATTACAAGATTCAGGAGTTAATGCAGGCAATGTATGGGAATGATGATCCTTCATTGCCTTTTACAGAGAGGTTGAAGAAGATCATTGAAGCTCATTATGATGTTTTGTCGAAGAATCCGAAATTCCCGTTTTTATTCTTTAATGAGCTGTCAACCAATCCCGAACGTTTTGGAGTAATGATCCGGAAGATGAGTCAGTTGCCAACATCATTGATTGAGAGATTTGCTGATGATCTGAAGAAAGAAATCGCTGAAGGGAGGATCAGAAATATTTCACCCTTAGGGCTTGTGCAGACAGTTGTTTCATTAAATGTTACCCCGTTTCTGATAAATCCTCTTTTTAAAGAAATAACCGGATTGAATGACTTAGAGTATCAAAAGCTTATAAGTCAGCGTAAACAAGAGAATGTTCTTATAATAATGCGGAGCCTTATGCCTTAATTTTTTTGACCATATATTAATAGGTGTATTAAATAGACTACTTAAAAAATAAACAAAATGAAAGCAGTACCATTAATTTTCCTGATTCTTTTTGTGATATGCATTAAAGTAAATGCACAGATAACCATTGAAGAATGTCAGGAAAAAGCGCGTTTAAACTATCCGTTGATAAAGCAGTACGGATTGATTGAAGAGAATGAAAATTTAACCATCTCGAATGCCAATATGGCTTATTTACCTCAGGTCACTGTTTCAGCAAGGGCAATATATCAGTCAGATGTTACGGAGATACCCGCCAGTCTGGGACAGATTCTTAGTCAGATGACCGGAAGGGAAGTAACATTTCCTGTTATAGGCAAAGACCAATATCAGGCTATATTAGAGATAAATCAGCTAATATGGGATGGAGGTATTATTTCAGCCAATAAGAAAATTGCCAATTCAGATGCAGAGGTATCGGGACGAAAGCTGGATGTCGATCTTTATGCTTTAAAGGAAAGGATTAGCCAGCTATTCTTTGGAGTACTAATAATTGATAGTCAGATGAAGCAAAATGAACTATTTAAGGAGGAGCTGGAAAAAAACTCAGATAAGGTTAAAGCTCTTATTAATAATGGTGTTGCAAGTCAGGCTGAACTGGATATTATTAAGGTTGAACAGATAAACTCTTTACAAAGGGAAATTGAGTTAAAGAGTACCAGAAATGCTTTTGTAAATATGATGATGGCATTTACAGGAATAAAGATTGATAATAGTTCCGTTTTTGTAAAACCTGTTTTAAGTGATCCGGACTTTGGAAATTTAATTATAAAAAGACCTGAGATAAGCTTATTTGAAACTCAGAATAAGCTTATTAATATTCAGAAATCTCTTTTATATGCAAATAATTATCCCCGGATAGGCTTATTTATTCAAGGAGGATACGGGCAACCCGGTCTTAATATGTTCTCTGATGGCTTCCACCCTTATTATATTGGAGGGGTAAGGTTTTCATGGAATCTCAATGGATTTTACAATCAAAAGAACAATATCGGTAAGCTTGAAAACAGCAAGAAAAACCTTGATATACAGAAAGAAATATTCCTTTTTAATGTAAAACAAAAGCTTTGTCAGCAGGAAGAAGAAATTAAAAAGCTTAAGGTAGTGGTTGTGAATGATGGAGAGATAGTGAAACTAAGAGAAAACATTAAGAAAATATCATCTTCAAAATTAGAAAACGGGACCTTGTCAGTTACCGATATGGTAAGGGAAATTAATGCAGAAAACCAGGCAAGGTTATTAAAATCAATTCATGAGGTTCAGCTTGTTATGTCAATATATAATCTTAATAACAACATCAATAATTAATACAGTATTATGAAACGAACATGTTTGCACACTATCACAAACACCCATGAA
>CAYUEI010000186.1:0-6011 GCA_964443445.1 uncultured Prolixibacteraceae bacterium
CCTTTTTTTAATTCCACATCTTTGATTGCTCTTTTCGTTTTATAATTAGGCACAGGGTCATTGATTATTTGGGAATCGATATTTAATTCATTTAGAATTTTTGTAAGGAGTTCTTCTTCCTCTTTAGTCTTGGGTATGACAACTATTGTACTCATAATGTTTTTTTTCAAAATTAGACAAATTTGTTTTTTTTCAAATGTTTTTCCTGATAAATGATTTTCATACTAGGAGTCCGTCGGTTAAAACCGACGGCAAAGGATATTTATATAAGGAGACAGTGTCAAGAAATTGTTGATGGTCAAAAAAAATCAGCCAATTCGGAGGCTTATCCTTTGCCGTTGACTTCAGGCAACTGATAAATAAATATTTGTCTATTATAATATACAAAAAGATTAAAATATGTATGATTTGTCTATCATGATAGATGAAATATTAAAACTGAGGCTTCATACTGTCGTCGTATACGCGACTTAATAGCGCAGGTTTAAATGCTTATCCTTTGCGATTATCTTTGTAGATAAAAATTGGGGTTTGAACCCATAATGAGGTATGTGTGTAAAATAATAGGTTGGCAAATGTGAATTTCAATTGTTTGAAGATTTAATAATTTGTAAATTGCAATTTCAATATTTTGTCGAATTTTATTTGCACAATAGTTGATAAATTTGAATAAAATGGTAGAAAAAAACTTCATTAGTAAATGTAAAGAAACCTTAACTATAGGAATTACGGTGGAAGTAAGCCGAGAGCAGGATTACTATATTGCTTATTGCCCTGCGCTTGAAGTTTCATCTTACGGTAAAGATATAAAAACTGCAAAAAAAAGGTTCTTAGAAGAGGTTGAGATTTTTTTCATTGAAACAGAAAGAAAGGGTTCGTTAGAGAAATATTTATTAAAAATGGGGTGGACTTTGAGTTCTGTTCCTGTTCCAAATTATATACCACCACCGATAAGTGATAAAAATTTTAATAAGGAAAACGAATTCTTCACAGAAAAAATTGCTATCCCTATTTGTTAAATGACATTTAAACCTATCCCCACAAAAAAGTTCAAGAAATTTCTCAGTAAGAAAGGACTTGTTTATATACGGACCAAAGGCGATCATGAAATATGGGATTTTCCATTTAATTCTGCACTATTAAGGCCAGTTATATTTATAGGCTGCGAAAAAGAAATTCCATCATTGCATATTAAGACAAACCTAAAGACTCTTGACATTACATTTAATGATTTTTTGGACGAATTAAACAATCTTTGAATTCAAGATATATTATTTTGAAGACATAGGGTTACGGAATTCCATTCGTGGATACACAAGGCACAAAGATATTGGAAAGGTAATGGAAAATGCAGTATTCCTGCATCTTATGCGACGGGGATATAAAGTGTATGTTGGACAATCGGGCAATTACGAAATTGATTTTGTTGCAATAAAAGGAGGTACGACTATTTATGTACAGGTTAGTTATTTGGTGTCAGGAGAAAAGACAATAAGCCGGGAGTTTGGCAACCTTAGTAAGATAAGCAATAATTACCTGAAATATGTAGTTACGATGGATGAGTATAATTCAGGAAGGAATTTTAATGGGATAGAAGAGGTGCATCTGAAAGAGTTTTTGATGATCAGAGCTTAATAATTTTCCAGCTGCCTGTTTTATCACTTCCGGTACGGTCAATTATTCCTTTCTCTTTGAGCCCTTTAATTTTACGTTTTGCAGTGCTTAAACTAATATTCAAACTTACGCTGATCTCTGTTGCTGTTATTTTGTTATTCTGAGTAATCAAGTTAAATACAGTGTCATTTACAGTGTCATTTTGCGACTTTACAGTGTCATTTACAGAGTCACTATAATTAACATGAATCTCACGGTTTCTCAGCAAATAATTTTCTTTATGAAGTAAGTTTTGCAGAAAACGGATAAGATATTTTTCGGTTTTATAAATGCCCTTTGATAAATCTTCGTAATTTGCTCTTGCAAGTGCATTCCGGAAATACCACGAATGTTCAGCAAACAAATCATTATTTACCTCTTTAAAACCAAGTTTGCGAAGATATTTTATTAAAAAAACAGCTGTTGTTCTTGTGTTGCCCTCTCCAAAAATGTGAATCTGCCATAAATAAGATATAAAATGTGCGATATGTTCTATGATTTCCAGTTCGCTTAAGCCTTTGTAACTATATTTCTTTTCTTGTTCAAAATCATATTCTAAAGTGGCTTTCAAACTTTCTGCACTCGCATACAAAACAGTTTCGCCATTTAAAACCCATTCTTTTTTTGTGATGTTGTAATCTCGAATTTTACCTGCGTGAACATAAATGTCTTTGAATAACCTTTGATGAATATTAAGATATTCTGCCGGAGAAAATGTAAATGTGATTTCACTCAAAATTTCTGCAATGCGCGCCGAAACTTTGTCTGCTTCTTCGGTACCACTATCATCACTTTTTTCCGGGTTCTGTTTATAGTAACTGTCTATTAGTTGTTTTACTTCCTCAATGGTAATATCGCCATCAATATTTTGTTTGGCAGTTTCTATAAGATATTCAGACGGTTTTAGCCCATCAACTTGTTGTAAGCCGATAGCCGTTTTCCAAACTTTTGCTTTTTCTGCTTTGTTTGGTTCACCCTGACGTATATATTCTTCAAAATCTTCCAACGTCTGAACTATACTTTTAATTGAGCTGTTAGTTTGTATATTCGAACCAAATTTAACAAAAAATCATTGTTTGTTCTTTCTTTTTCTCATGAATTCCGCTCTAACTTTCATTTCCTTTCTTTACCATTGAAGTTTTTGCACCTTTAAAAAAGGGATTTCTTTCAAAGCTTCGGCAAGTTGGCATCGGCAAGCTCAGCCACCGGGAAGATTGGCTCAGCCATAGGATAGATACAGCAATATTTGTATAAATAATCGAAATAAATTCGATTAGATGTGTAAAATATGCTAACTTTGGTTAATGTTTTTCAATTATAGCTTCAAAATATTCAATCTTAATGAACGTATTAGAGCAATTTGGTGTCTTACCGGTCGATTATTTCACTATTGTCACTGCCATTGGTGATTATAAGTCGCCCAACGATAAAGTGGCCGGCATGGAAAAGAAGGGTGAGTTGATCCGTCTGAAGAAAGGGTTGTATGTAGTTTCACCCGAGGTAAATAAGATTCCAATTTCACGAGAACTAATTGCGAACCATCTGTATGGTCCATCTTATGTATCGATGGAGAGTGCATTGTCGTTTTACGGATTAATACCGGAAAGGACAAGTACTGTAAGATCGGTTACTGTCAAGAGGGGAAAGTTCTTTTCTTCAAAACTGGGAGACTTTGAATATGTGAAAGTTGATAGTGACTATTACCAAAATGGTATAAAAATGGAAGTTATTGATGACCGATATGCATACTTGATTGCAACTCCTGAAAAGGCATTATGTGATTTGATTATAACAACTTCCGGACTGAGGATTCAGTCGTTGAAACAAATGAAAAACTATCTGGAGGATGATTTAAGGATTGATTTTTCAGTGTTGGAGAAGGTTGATATTGAAATACTGAAAGAGTGTGCAGAAAAGGGAAAGAAAAAAACAGAGTTAGCACAATTGTTAAAATATTTTGAGGCATGACAGTATTTGAACAAATGATGTCGCGTTATGATATACTGACTAATGAAGATCATTTTAACGCACAGCGAGAAATAATATTCCTTTAAATCTTTCCCATTTGAAGGAAAGAATTGCGCAGTCAGAAAAAATTGAGTTGAATGATTTCACTCCTGGATTATTTAAAACCTTGGTAGAGAATAAAATTTCTACTACTGATATTGAGAGGGTAAAGCAAGATGTTGTCCCCTTTATTAAAAATAGGGATGATTTATCAATTTGGTCGAAGGAGTATTTTCTGCAATTGGTTGAGATGGTGAGATTTTTGTGAATTAGTCACCGCCGGTTAAACCAACAAGCAAGGATACCGCCAATTCATATAATTATCCATTGCCGTTGCCTTCAGACAACGGATTGATCAGTCACTCTATATTTCGGCATTATTTGTTATTTGCTGCCAATATATAGAATATTTGTTATATTTGCATTTAAACTTTTATATTATCGCATCAGAAAAATTATATATTGGACAACTTAAGGAGTATTTCAAAGACAAGCAGAGCTTTGAGACATCTGATATTGTAGAGTTTTATTTGCAGATGGAACCTGAAGTTAAAATTGCTACAATAAATTGGAGAGTGTATAATTTAGTTCAGTTAAGTATTTTAAACAGGATTGGACGAGGAAGATATGCAATGGGGGGGAAAAGAATTTTTAAACCGGAAATATCTTCTAAAATAAAATCAGTCCATTCAAAGCTAAAAAAAGAGTTTCCATATCTGAAAATTTGTATTTGGAACACATCTTCTTTAAATGAATTTATGATTCATCAACCAGGAAGATTCTATTTACTTATCGAGGTGGAAAAAGATGCTACACAATCAGTCTTCTTTTATTTAAAAGAACATAAATTTTCAGTTTTTATAGAGCCGACGAGGGATATCATTGAAAAATACTTGCCAGATGAGAAAGAAACCTTAATTGTAAAGTCTCTGGTTTCAGAAGCTCCATTACAAATTATAAACAATATCAACTCACCAACAATTGAAAAAATATTGGTTGATATTTTTTGTGATGATGTAATATTTGCTGCTCAACAAGGTTCTGAAATGAGAACAATTTTTCACGAAGTATTGAATAAATTCACTATAAATGAAAGCCGGATAAAACGATATGCCGATCGACGAAGGAAAAAAGAAAGTTTTAATGAGTACTTGGATTCGTTCCGATAGTTATAGAGAATAATTTTCGGCAGCGAAGTTGATATGCTTCTATTTTATAGTTTATGATAGATAAAGAGAAAATTACATTAGATTGGATAATTAAAGTTTCAAAAGAAAACCGAAATGCATTAATGTTACATTTTAATTCTTCAAAGAGGTTATCGATAGACATTGATATTATTATTCCTGCAAAGACAGAGAAATTTGATGAATTACTTGATGGTGTTGCTTCAGAACAAGGTTTTTTGAAAAAAGAATTGCAGCAACGGAATAATAATTCGAAAATAGATAAAGCACATTACAAGTTTTATTATTACCCTTTACATAAAACAAGTAAAGACGAAGAATATGTATTGCTTGATATTCTGTTTGAAGAGGTGCTGTATAAGAATCTAATAGAACTTAAAATACAGTCTTCTTTTTTACCTGGAAATGAATCTCCATTGACAGTTAAATCAGCAAGTTTAGAAGATATTTCAGGCGATAAATTAACAGCTTTTGCTCCTAACACTACCGGGATTCCCTACTTTAAAGGAAATGACAACATGAGTATGGAAATCATTAAACAATTATACGATATTGGCAATCTATTTGATAATGTGACTGACCTGGAAACAATCAAAACAACATTTAAAAAGTTTGCTAAAGCGGAACTAGATTATAGGGAGTTGAATAACCTTGATGAGAAAGTCTAATCCTGAAGCATTCTTCTATTGGTTTAAGATTTACGAAATTTATCAGTTTTAAACCGTGTAAATTTTCAAGTTAAATTTCAAATTCAGTTGCCTTCACACAGTCTGTTCAGGCAACGGTGCAGTTAAAACCGACGGCAACGGATTGTTGAAAATTTGTATCTTTGATGAAAATAAAAGTACATGGAAACAATTAGAATTGACATATTAAATCCAAAAGCAAAATCACTTCTTAAAAGTATGGCTGAATTAGATTTAATCAGGATTAAGAAAGATTTAGTAAGATCTGAATTTAAAGAATTTCTTGACAAACTAAGGATTGATTCTGATGAAGCTCCTTCAATTGATGAGATAACTGAAGAGGTAGAGTCAGTCAGAAAATCTCGATATGTCGAGTAAAAAGATGATTTTCTTGCTGAAATACAATGAATCACAAATCATATCAATCTTCACTACCATACTGTCGTCCCGATGTGACACTACTAGTTTTGGAAGAGCA
>CAYUEI010000187.1:0-5952 GCA_964443445.1 uncultured Prolixibacteraceae bacterium
GAAATAATGGCTGTTCCTGAATAGCCTTTCTTCTCAGCCGAATTTGAAAAGATATTATAACCTTCCAAAGGAGCCAGAGCTTCAGCAACCTGATTATCTTGTGCCTTAGTTTCCTGCAAACAAAGAACATCAGGTGCCATGGCTTCAAAATCAAAGAAGAAGTTCTTTTGTGCCACAGCACGAATGCCGTTTACATTCCACGAAATGATTTTCATACTTCAGCAATTTATTAGTCAGATAACATTAAAAAATGTCGAATGCTAAACTAATGATTTGTTTAATGACACCAAATACATTCAAAGGAAAGAAATAGTCTGTTTGATAATTTATAGTTAATCATTACAATTAACGAAAAACATTAGCAAACAAAGCTTTATATAATTACTATTTTAGATGCTTTGTTACGGGTTCAGGGATTAACGAAGATCCTGTATAAAATATTATCACATGAAAAAGGTATTATTACTATTAGCGGATGGGTTTGAAACATATGAAGCAAGTGTGTTTATTGATGTAATAGGTTGGAATCTTAATGAAGGAGACCTTACTACAGAATTGTTTACAGGTGGATTAAGAAAGGAAATTAAAAGTTCATTTAATCAAAGATTTATTGTTGACTATATAGTTAATGAGATTGATATTGATTCATTTGATGCATTGGCTATTCCCGGTGGATTTGAGAAGTATGGCTTTTATAACGACGCATATAATGAAGAGTTTCTCGATATAATAAGAGGTTTCAAAGCCCGGGGGAAAATAATTGCATCTGTTTGCGTTGGAGCATTGCCCCTGGGGAAAAGTGGTATTCTGATGGGCAATAGCGGTACTACATACAATAATCCTGTTAGAAGGGAAGCATTGAAAAACTTTGGAGTTAATGTTTTAAATCAACCTATTGTAATGGTTGACAATATCATAACTTCATGGAATCCATATACAGCGATAGATGTTGCGTTATTGCTTTTAGAACTTTTAACATCGAAAGAGAATTCTGAAAAGATACGTCAATTGATGGGCTTTAAAAATTGTATATAACGACAACTTCTTCATAATGAGAAATAAGTTTTAATTTTTTAACTTACGGTCTTTAAATTCGTTCTAAAAATATTAATAAAACTAAACGATATGAAAAGAAGAACTATCGACATTATTGTAATTTTACTTATTGCAATAACATTAGTGATCCTAAACCAAATTAACTTGCTTGAAAAATTAGCTAAGTTTATGTTTATACCAATATTGGCATTTTACTATTTTGGGCAATATTCCGAAAGAAAATTCAAATAACGAAGTGTACTCAGGAAATTATCAAAATGCTCTTGCGTAAATCATAAGAATACCTTAGAAATCCTCCCCATTCTTTTCCAATTTCTTTTTTACCCACTAAGATTTCTCTTTCTGGAATTATATATTGTGCACTGTCGGAATACATATTGGTTATCAATGCTGAATCCCGGGGTTGCACTCCAATTCTAAACTGATCATCACATTCTTTTACAATCTTTAGCATTTCTTCTTTTGATATTTTCATGTTATCTGAAGTATTTGACTTACATGAAAATAATAATGCTAATACAAAAATTATTAAAGTGGTTTTTATTTGTTGCATTTGGGAGAGGAATATTTAGTATTCTTGAATTAATACATCTGTTGAAATATGCATTTGCTTATTAATCTTTCGAATCATATCCAAATTTAGCTTTCTTTTTTTACCTAAGATCTCAGTTACCCGACTCCTAAACCCAATTATATCAGCTAAATCTTTTGGTTTATAATTCATCTGCTCCATTCGAAATTTAATTGCTTCTATTGGGTCAGGTAAATCTATTGGGAAATGAATTTTCTCATAATTATCAATCAATAATGATAACAAATCCAATTCTTCACCTTCTGCCGTCCCCGATTCAGCATCAAATATAACTTCGAGCCTTTTTAAAGCAAGTTGATATTCGGCTTCCGTTTTTATTACTTTATGTTCCATTTTATATTGTTTCAGCATTTATTTTATCATAATCTCCATGTGTGCCTATGAATCTGATCCAGATGATGCCATAGTTGTAATTAATTTTTGTAATTAGCCTATACGAATTACCTTTGATGTTGAAAACTACTCGATTTCCTTGCAAAATACTTGCAGATGGATATTCGGATTTTATTTCACCCGGAGAAATCCAATTTGATTTTTCTGCTTCATCATACCATGATTTTAATTGTTCCTCACAGTCTTTATGAATTATCCAAAAGTCCCGTAATGTGCTTTTTGCAATTACTCTCATTGTTTTTCTTTACAAAGATATAAAATATTTCCCAATTTGGTAATTGTGTTTAGATGATTTTTAAAACTACTTTCTGCTTGCCATATAGAAAAACATTATACTTAAGTGTGTAACCCTATTTTAGGACGAGACATTTCAATCCATCCCAATATTGGCATTTTCCCATTTTGGGCAATATTCCGAAAGAAAATTCAAATAACGAGGTATTAACGTGACGGTTTAATTAACTTTATACCTAAAATTACATTTCCAGGAATTACGAAATAATCATGATCATGAACAATAGAAAAGCAACTCAAATTATCAGAGGACAAAATGCAGTTGATGGCGCAGGAGTGCGTCTGCGCAGGGTGTTAGGATCAAGAAACATTAAAGATTTTGATCCCTTTTTAATGCTCGATGGTTTTGATTCAACAGACCCCAACGACTACATTAAAGGTTTTCCCTGGCACCCTCACAGAGGTATCGAAACTATAACCTATTTAATCAAAGGTAAGGTTGAACATGGTGATAGCCTTGGAAACAAAGGAATAATCAACGACCTTGAATGCCAATGGATGACTGCCGGCTCAGGTATTATTCACCAGGAGATGCCCAAGGAATCCGAAAGAATGTTGGGTTGCCAGCTTTGGGTCAACTTGCCCGCAAAAGATAAAATGACTATTCCTGCTTATGGAGATATTACTCATGATAAGGTTACTTTGGTTAAAGAAGAAAACGCCGTAGTAAGAATACTGGCCGGTAATTATAAAGGGAAAGAAGGTGTTTTTGCAGGGAAATATGTAAAGGTGAAATATCTGGATATTGATTTGGCTCCTGATAGTAATTGGGAGTACACTGAAACTCCTAATGATGAAACACTATTTATCTATTTGTTAGACGGAACCCTTGCCGTTGATGAAAACCTGTCACAGTTCGAAAATAAATCGTGCGCGGTCTTATTTACTTCGTCAGATAAAAGCAACAACATTAACGAAGCTGTCGTGGTTCGCTCTGGAAACCAGGGAGCCAGGTTTGTATTATTGGCTGCAAAGCCCCTACAGGAATCGGTAGCATGGGGTGGCCCAATTGTAATGAATACAAATGAAGAACTTAATCTTGCTTTTCAAGAATTAGACAACGGAACTTTCATTAAGCACAAAGTATAATCAAACTTCAACATTTTTTATGTTTGATGACGCAACCTTTCGACCTGATTCATCATCTTGAACGAAAAACCAATCTATGAAAATAAGAATTTTGTTACCCCTCTTGTTACTTACAGTTATTCTATCGGCCTGCGATACAGAGGATCAGGGATTATTATCCGACAAAAACTCAGGCTTACTGCATCAGGTAAAATTCGACTCCGAACTATGTTATGAATATACATACAATGATTCAGACCAGATTGTTGAGGAGAAAAGCAAGTGGTCTTATACCAAGCACAACTATCAAAACGGCAAACTGATTTCTTCCGATTATTATATCGATAAGGGTATGTTTAGCAGCACAAGCTATATTGCCGATTCTGCATTGAAAAGAAAAGAATGGGTAAATCCGGAAAATACTGAAAAGAATATTACCAAAACTTACTCCTACGACAATAATGGGAATTTGATAAAATCGGAGAACAACCTCGATATTAGTGAATTCAGTTATGATGAAAAAGGCAGGATTACCCGCAAAACCTTTTATCGCGAAAATGAAAGAGCCGGATATATTGACTATTCCTATGACGATAATAACAATCTAACAAAAAGACTTCATTATTGGATTCTAATGTCCGGAGAAACAGAACTTCAAACTACAACTGAGTATGAGTACGACAGCAAAATTAATCCGTATAAAGCATTTAGTTCTTTGAAGATGCCCGGGCAATATACTAATACAAATAACATTATTAAGGAAACATATACTCTTAATCACGATGTCGATCAATCTATTGATAAAGTTCAAATAACTAAAAATACTTATAAATATAATCTCAGTGGTCTGCCTGTGAGCAAAAACAATTCAGAGACATATATTTATTATTGATATTCTACCATACTGTCGTCCCTACAGGACTTTAAAATACGTTAGTTCGTTAAATTTTTAGTCGCTTATGCTATGACAGTATGGTAGTAAGACATATTATTTCATCTCTTTTATCTCATTTTTTTAACTATAAATTCTAAAGTAACCTTTATTTAAGTGAGAGTTTTTAAAAAGAGTATCCCAATTTAAGCAAAGGATAGTGTGTACTTAATGTAGTGAAATTTAAAAATACTGTTTACCAATTTTAGGGTAGGACAGGGTAGGAAAACCCAACTTTCCCGGCTCACCTCATAGGGACTTCCTCCGTACCTCCTCCGTACCTCCTCCGTCCATCAACCTCCTCCGGGTTCATCAAAATGTTACAAAATACGGTTCAGGTATGAATGAAGTATAGCAAAAATATTCAGCAGGCTCGGAGTGTTATCCTTTGCCGTGGCATTTATGCCATGGATAAATATAAGGGGCTTAGAAGGCTATCTCAACCACCGGATTGAGAGCTACCAACATGCCACTAAATTGCCACCAAATTGCCACCATCTCCCTTTAGAATATGAATTAATGGGAGAAAGTGGCTCTTTGGTGGCACTCTGCTCCCTCTCTGCTATCTACTTGATTGTACTTTGAAACCCTAAAAGTGTTGTGCAATATTCCGACTCTTGGATAATAATCTATTACTTTTCGTTAATTTATGGAACACTTTTATAAGAAGAAATATCATGAATAATTCAAGCATTGCCCCATGTGGTATAATCTGTGATATTTGCCTGGGGTTTCAGAGGGAAAAGAACAAATGCGTAGGCTGTAATAATGAAGGTAATAAGCCATATCATTGCACTGTTTGCAGCATCAGGTCGTGCCCCGAAAAGAATGGCAATGAAAAATTGCTTTGCTATGAATGCGCAAAATTCCCCTGCCGACGAATTAAAGATCTGGATAAGAGGTATATTTTAAAATATGGTGAAAGTCCGGTACAGAATCTAAAGCAAATCAAAGAGATTGGGTTAACTCAGTTTATAGAGATTGAAAAAGAACATTGGAAATGCAGTAAATGTGGCCAATTACTATGTGTTCACAGTGAGGTTTGCATGGTTTGCGGCAGTAAGAATGAGTATTTTCCAGAATAGTTTTTTATGTGTCATTATCATTAAAGATCGGTATTCAATATTTGGCTTTACAGATAAAAATTACGAATTTTACAAAATGAAAACAATAGATTTAATAAGAAACTGATTGGTTGACAGAATAATGTTGACAGATAATGAACCGTTGCTAAAAGCGATAGAAGGGATATTAAATTCTACTCAGAATAAAGATAAAATGAAATTGGATTCATATCAAATTGAAATGCTAAGGATGAGCGAAAATGATATAATTAAAGGGAATTTGATCTCGGAATCTGATTTGCAAAAGGATGATTCTAAATGGATGGAATAACTATTTTTTGGACCCAAACTGCGAAACTTCAAAGAGACTCCATTTTTAGTTACTAGAATATACGCAATAACAGTAATTCTTATTCGTAGAGATTAAATCTGGCAATCAGGGAAAGAATTGAAATTCTGAAATCTAATCCTC
This sequence comes from uncultured Prolixibacteraceae bacterium, assembly GCA_964443445.1. Lineage (GTDB taxonomy): Bacteria > Bacteroidota > Bacteroidia > Bacteroidales > Prolixibacteraceae > CAYMTR01. The sequence continues at coordinate 5,871 of CAYUEI010000187.1, forward strand.
AAATTGGAACAGCAACTACTTTTGGTGAAGTAAGATCAATTTCAATGGGTAATTATAGAATATTATATTTAGTCAATGATAA
>CAYUEI010000188.1:0-5937 GCA_964443445.1 uncultured Prolixibacteraceae bacterium
GTTCCCGGAGATTATGTACTTGATTTTCTTGATGAAGTGTTAGCAAGTCCAATAAAATGGGTAGGCAATTGCAATGAGTTGAATGCAGGGTATGCTGCCGATGGATATGCCAGGATAAACGGAGCAGGAGCTGCAGTAGTTACTTATGGAGTAGGTGGCCTCAGCATAATAAACGCTGTAGCAGGTGCTTTTGCTGAGCAAGTTCCTCTGATATTAATCAGCGGTGCCCCGGCAACCAGAAGGCGGGAAGAAGGAGCAATGGTTCATCACTTAATTTCAAACTACTATCTTCAATTAGATATATATAAGAAAGTAACAATAGATTCAGCAATATTAACAGATCCCAATACTGCTCCTGATGAAATTGACAGGGTTTTACTTAACTGTATTACTAAGAAAATGCCTGTTTATCTTGAGCTACCTGCAGATATTGCTGTATCACCCTGCAGGGCACCGGGAATATTAAATAAAGGAATGTCTTTAGTATCTGATCCTGACAGTCTAAGAGAATGTATAAATGAAATAGCGAACAGATTCAATAATGCAAAAAAACCATTAATACTTGCTGGGGTTGAATTACAACGTTTTGGTTTAGGAAAGGAAACATTAAATCTCATTGAAACGACAGAAATTCCTTTCTCAACTATGCTTATCAGCAAATCATTATTGCCTGAGCTTCATCCTCAATTTGTTGGAATATATCAGGGAGCCTGGAGTAAAGAAGCTGTTCGCAAACAAGTAGAAGAATCAGATTGCCTGTTATCTTTGGGCGTTTGGATTACTGACCTTGACACAGGAATGTTCAGTATAAATCTTGATAACAGAAATGTAATTTCAGCAGGAAGCGGAAGTGTGAAATTAGGAAATCACTTTTATCAGCAGATACAGTTACCTGACTTAATAAAAGGGCTGACAACCGCAATAAAACCCCGTAGTTACATAACTTCACATCCTTCAGAAAGCATAAAGCCCAAGAAGGCTTTTACCCCTGAAAAATCGGCTATACTCACTGCATCCAGGATGTATGAATGTATTAACTCCTACCTCAACGATCAGATAATTATGCTTTCTGAACCGGGAGATTCATTTTGTGCTGCTCCTGAATTTAACATTGAAGAAGCAGATAATTTCATTGTTCAAAGCTATTACTGCTCAATCGGTTTTTGTACACCCGCCTCACTGGGAGTAGCTCTGGCAAGTAATGGCAAACGTCCTTTTATCCTTACAGGAGACGGAGCGTTTCAAATGACTGCTCAGGAAGTTTCAACTTTAATAAGAGAAAAGTGCCCGGCAATACTGTTCATAGTAAATAACGACGGTTATCTTATTGAAAGGGTACTACATCAGGATGGAATGTATAATGACATTCAAATGTGGAACTACTCTCATCTCTCTGAGTTGTTCGGAGGTGATGAATTTGTTACAGGACTAAAGGTAACAAACGAAGAAGAAATGGACAGAGCAATGAAAGTTGCAATTAGTTCAAACAACAAATTTGTTGTAATTGATGCTCATCTTGTAAACAGAGATTGCTCTGCTGGTCTTAAAAGACTTGGGGATGCGATAAAAAACTCAAAATGAAGCATAAACCTGAAAGAGTTTTCATAGCCGGGGGAACAGGTTTTCTTGGCTATCATTCAGCGTTGTTATTTTTAAAAAAAGGGTGTCAGGTATCATCCATCGCACTTCCAAATGAAATAGAAACGGATTCCTGGTTTCCAAAAGAAATTGATTTATCATTTGGTGACCTTTTCAAAATGTCTGAACAAGAAATCACCGATTTACTTAAAGATAAAAATTTCGATACTTTCGTTTATTGTCTGGGACCTGACGACAGAATAACTCCACCCTTCCCTGCTTATGAATTTTTCAGATTAAGATTAGTTGATTATTGTGTGAAAATTTGTAATGCTGCCAGAAAAGCCGGGATTAAAAGATGTATTGTTCTGAATTCATACTTCGCTTATTTTGACAGGAAATTTAATGGCTCTTTATCTAAGCGTCATCCTTATATTCGCTGCCGGATTGAACAAGCTACAGCTGTAATAGAGCTAGGAGAAGAAGGGATCTTTGAAGTAATGATTCTTGAATTACCTTACATATTTGGATCAATGCCCGGTCGTCTGCCAATCTGGAAAAATGTTTTTATAGACAGATTTAAAAAATTACCTTCCGTATTCTTCCCCGACGGAGGAACAGCAGCTATACATGTTACAGGAGTGGCTGAAGCAATATATGCAGCAGCATGTAATGGTTTAAACGGAGAAAGATACCCGGTTAATTCAATCAATATTAAATACATGGAAATGATTAAATACATGTTCTTGTTCTCAGGAATTAAGAAGAAATTCAATAAATTACCGGGATGGGCAGGATATTTATCCGGCATTTTCATTAATCTTAAATACAGAACAAAAGGTCTTCAAAGCGGATTGGAAATCTCTGATCTTATGCTTAATATTTTATCAAAGGATTATTTCATCGATCCTTCAAAAACAATGAAGGATCTTAATTATAAAGAACTTGGATTAAAAGGGGGAGATGATGTAATAGAAGGGATCAAAGAAGCTATGAGTAAATGCTGAATAAAACAAAGAAAAAGTGGAGTTATCCAATACAATTTCGTAATTTTAGTCTTGATGATCTAAAAACTTGAATTTAACCTGGTTCTATTTATGGTAAACTATGAAACTGAGATAGTATCTCTTGTAACTAAATTATCAGAGATTAAGAATAACGATTTAATTATTCAATCATACCTTGATGAAATAACAAGAATATTCCCATCTGCTAAATTTCAATTGATAACCTCAACAAAAGAATCTTCAGAGAATTCTGTTCAAATCAATACAAATTCAAATAATCAGGAATTCATTTCATTTGAACCTCAATTCAAAGAAAATGATAAATCATATTTGATCTTTTTAAATTCTGTAAAACTAATTTCAATCATTCTTCAGAAAAATGAATTAGAGACCTTACTCGACGATCAGAAGTCACACCTTCAGCATCTTGTCGATGATCAAACAAATCATTTGATTCAAAAACAGGATGAATTGAATGAAATGAATGAAGAGTATTCTGTTTTAAATGAAGAATTGATTACAACCAATAAATCTCTTTTCAAGCTAAATGAATTACTTCAAGCCCAAATCAATGAAAGGAAACTAACGGAAGAAAAGTTATCAGAACAAGAAAGCCAATTCCGAAACATATATGAAGAAGGTCCTTTAGGAATGGCCTTTGCAGATAAAGATGGCAGATTCATCATAGCAAACAATACTTTCTGCCAGATAATGGGTTATTCAGAAAAGGAATTAAAAAAAATAAACTTTAAAGATATAACTCATACTGACCACATTATTCAAGATGTAGAAAATGTACAAAAACTTCTCAGAAGGGAAATACCTTTTTACAAAACTGAAAAAAGATATGTCAGAAAAGATGAAAGTGTAATATGGGGATATATTACATTAACAGCAATGTTCAATGAAAGTGGCCATTTTATGTATTTTCTGGCTATGGTGGAAGACATTACTGAACGAATAACAGCACATGAATTATTAAAAGAATCAGAGTATATTTTTTCTAATATTTTCTATAAAAGTCCTGTATCAATAACTATAACATCACGAGAGGAAAGCAGAATAATCGATGCTAACGATGTTTTTCTTCATGATCTGGAATATACCAGGGAAGAAGTAATAGGAAAAACAACAATTGAGTTAGGTCTTTTTTATGACTTAAGGATAAGAGAAAAAATATTACAATCACTGATTGATAAAGGATATGCCCAAAATGTTGAATGTCCTTTCCTTACAAAAACCGGTAAAATAATTATGGGACTTGTATCAATGTCGTTGATAAAATATAAGGGGAAGCCACATCAATTGACAAGTGTTATTGATATTACCGAAAGAAAACAAGCGGAAATAAAATTGCGTGAAAGTGAAAGATTTTTAAATGAATCTCAGCGAGTTTCCGCAATTGGCAGTTATACTCTGGATATAAAGAAATCAAACTGGGCTGGCTCAAAATACCTTTTGGAAATGTTTGGCATTGAAGAAAACTTCGATTGTACAATCGACGGATGGGCGTCATTAATACATCCTGAAGATAAAGAGTTAATGTTCAATTATCTGACTAATGATATTTTCAAAAAGAAAGGTTTTTTTGACAAAGAATATAGGATAATTAAAAGAAATACAGGGGAAGTAATTTGGGTACATGGGTTTGGGGAATTAGAAATTGACAGAGATGGCAATCCTGTAAAGATGATTGGAACAATTCAGGATATCACTGAGCGCAAAAAAGCGTATGAAATGCTTCAAAAGCTTTCCAGGGCAATAGAGCAAAGTCCCAATTCAGTCATAATAACTGACAAGGATGGTATAATTGAGTATGCAAATTTTGCTACATATAGAATGACAGGATACAATAAAGATGAATTATTAGGTAGAAATCTAGGCTCTATTAGTGCTGATAAAAAATCAGTAAAACAATATTCCAAAATATGGAAAACAATAAATTCAGGGGATATATGGAACGGAGAATTTAATTCCAGAATGAAAAACGGAACAAGATTCTGGGAATATCTGACTATTTCACCTATCATCAACAGTAAAGGAAAAATAAATAACTTCTTAACTATTGGAGAAGATATTACCGAAAAGAAAAAGCTTACAGAAGAATTAATAAAAGCTAAAGAAAAGGCAGAAGAATCAGACAAATTAAAATCTTCCTTCTTAGCAAACATGAGCCATGAGATACGCACTCCAATGAACTCTATAATGGGATTTGCCAGCCTGTTACCTGAAGAAGAATCAAAGGAAACATTATCTCAATATGCTCAGATAATATATCAAAATTCAGAACAGTTAGTAAGTATAATTGACGGGATTGTCATGTACTCAAAGCTTCAAACAAGAATGTTTGCATATCATCCTTCAAGTTTCATCATCAATAAACTTTTTAAAGACATTCAACAATCTTTTAGCTTACCTGAATTTAACCAAAATGTAGATCTGATAATAGAACAGAATTTATCAGAAGATGAAATGATAAAAACTGATTACGATAAAATAAGACAAATATTTACAAATCTGGTATCCAATGCATTCAAGTATACCGAAACAGGAAAAATAACTTTTGGATGCAAAACGAATGAAAAGACAATTGAGTTTTTTGTAAATGATACAGGTATTGGTATTCCTGAAAAAGAAAAGACTCTGATTTTTGAGCGATTTTATCGGGGAAGTAATGTTAATGAATCAAAGACCAGAGGAACAGGATTAGGATTAAGTATAGTTAAAGAACTTATAGATTTACTTGGTGGAAAGATATGGGTGGAAAGCACTATAGGCAAGGGTACATCATTTTATTTTATTATTCCAAGAGAAATATAATTATTTGACTCAAAATATAAAATCAAGATAGAGGTTTCTTAAAAAGATAGCCTCTTTTTTGTTCTCCTCCATTACAATACAATCCTGCCTAGATCATTCTCATTAAACCTTGCTTACCCTTATTTCAAGGGATGTCAAATATATCTTAGGATAAATTTTCATAAAACAACTCTATTTTAAAATAATTAGAAATAGAGATGAAGATAGTACTAATGTATTGTTTTTACTTCAATTCTGACCCTGCTTCGTTAGTACCTCATTCGTACCAAATACCACAATCCTCCAACTCTTATGGTGTTTGATAGGAATGTGGTACGGTTGAGGTCCCTATGAGTCAGGTATATTTTAGGATAAAACCCAGGGAAGGGGAAATAAAAAATAAAAGCTGTCCATTTACATATGAACAGCTTTTTATATTGGATAATTCAAATAATTTAACTCTTTTATCCGAAATATTTCAAAGTCAATAAAGTAATGTCATCAGATTGTTCTGCTCCATTTGCAAAATTATTAACATCATTCTCTACTCCCG
>CAYUEI010000189.1:0-5920 GCA_964443445.1 uncultured Prolixibacteraceae bacterium
CCGATAATTCTTCTAAAAAAACACCCTGAAACTCATTTTCTGGTTCTAATTCAGGGCCATAAGGTACATATGCAATACTATCGGTATTATTAACCTTTTGAATAATTACCAAAAGGTCTGAATTAATAGTAGAATCACTAATAATATCATTGTATAAGTAGCTCTTTTTTGATTTAAAATTCAAGGCAATCGAATCCATACCAATTTTTCTTTTAACGATTGACCAAAACGCTGTTTGTTGAACTATAGAAGTCTTATATAGTTCATCAATATCCTTTCTACAAACATTAGATAACATATTTTCAACTTATTTGATAATACCAATTTTTAATTCTTTTTGCCGATAATAAAACCATTCTTAATTTTTGATTATACTATCTAAAAAAACAAAAATAACCATTTTTATTTAGCAGGAGGGGGGCATAATCCACACTGACATTTGGCGGCATGATTAGTTGCTGATATTTATGATTGTGATCTTATTTCATTTTTTATCCTACTTCTTCGTAATAACAAACCAACAATCACGTAAAAAGTAGATGTTATTATCCCAATAATTGGTGATATGAAAATTTCTTTATCGGATGCTATTGTAATATAACCACCTATCACCAAGGGATTTACCAACGAATCTTCAATCGTGTGCAAAATTACAACGGGCCATATTGATTTAGTAATACGATAAAGTTCCACAAACATTACTGACCAACATATCATTGAAAAAACTGCAATTATGGCAAACACGATTCTGTCAACCGGTAATATCAGGTACATGTCCGATTTTGGAAGAAAAAACAAGTAGTATGGCAAATGCCAAATTCCCCATACTCCGCCAACAATCAGATAAAGCCAAATATCCGGTGCTTTAAGTTTTAATAGTTTCGCAGTTAAATAGCCTCTCCACACAGATTCTTCAAAAATATTCTTAATGAAATTCACAATAAGGGTACTTGTAAATCCCATAAGATATGCGCTTATTGTAAAATTGGAAAAATTTATCCATCCAGATAGTTTTCCAATAATCAATATGGTTATTGTAACAATTGGGAAAATTAAGAATGAGATAGCATACCACTTGACGTTTCCCTTAATATTGGGTTTTAATCCAATATCTTTCCAACCGTCCCCGGCAAAAAGTCTAAGCAATAATGTAGTCAACAGGGGTAAAATCAACCAAATTCCCATTCCTAAGGAATCACCATTGGGTTGTGGTTCAATAGATTTGTCAATTAATAACCCAAACCATCCACTTACAAGCGCAACAATTATAAAAATACATATGTTTCGAATTGTTTTTTTGTCCATTAGTTTAATCTTTTTATTCGGTTGATTCGATGCTTGCCACTAACGTTATGTGTAGCAGTTCCAGTCAGTTTCGAAATAACATCGATAGTGAAAATCGAGTCGTTTATTCTTTTGTATTTTTCAACCGGTGAAGCTGCCTAATTTACACATCAGATTCTGATTTTATTTCACCATCCCATATTTCTTTAACAGTTAAGCGATAACTCTTATTAACTAATTCAGCTCCATTGAAGCTCATTTTCTGGAACTGTATCCCTTCAAACCTTAGTAATCTTCTTATATCAGAATCGTCGACTGTTTTATATGTTGTTATAACAATTCCGCTTTTAGATTCTTGTCCGTATAACATAGTCGATACAATAAGTAATGTTAAAATTAGAATACATTTCTTCATATGTCGCTTGTTAAAATTATTGCCGTCGGTAAATTGAATTAGTAGTGGCAGATTGCGTGGTTGATTTATTTTATATGTAGTCATCGCTATTTAATATTTTAGTAGGTTGTGTTGTGCGTTCGTGTTTTTAAAATTTTAATCCGTTTTCAATATTCTTTGACAATACTTTCTTCAACTACAATCGGGTTTTTTATAATCGAACTTAATCCTGAGCATATTGGATGAAGTGGTCTCCGTGAAAAATTATCAGTCTATTCATGTACAGAAAGTTATCCCCAAAATTAACATGTCTTTGTTAAATTCCAAATATCTCTGTACAAATAACTTTGGTGCAGTTCCTTTATTCTGCGCCATAAAGGACGGGGCTATGATCAGCTGGGGACTACGTGGACACAAACTAATCAACCCTGCAGAAAGATTGCAAGCGAAAGCGAAGCACGCCCAACCACTTAAACCCCATTGGTGTATGGGCCGTTGTTGGGCGTTCGCTATTTATTTCTTTTCTAATGCTTTATTATAGATTTTTTGCTTAAAAATTCACTCCTATGTAAATATTGGGCTCAAAAAGGAAATAATTGTTCCATTTATTTTCTTTCACTCTAAACCCTTCAGGTATATTGGTATCAATTGGCCAATATTGGCAATGAATTTGTGGTTCTATGAAAATTCTATCCTTGAAAAAAGAGAAATGGTATCCTAAATGATACGATGTATATAATTTGAAACCGTTACATATTTTAATATCGTTTTCATCATAATAGGTCTTTAGTTGGGGCAATATTTCTACTGTTGCAAATAGTCCTTTCCATATCATACGTTGATAAGAAATACCTAAACCCGTTTCGCTAAGTCTGCCGGGATAAAATTCACTTTCTTGCATTATAAGTGGATCCCACATTGGTATGCCCATTGGTTCGAACAATTTCCAGGTAGCAAATTTAATCCCTATTCTGTCTTTGGGTGTAAGTGCATATTTTACATGAAACTCGTAATGATGGGTATTTGTCTTTTCTTCACCAAAATTGGCAAAAGACAGCCATGTTGTGCTTACTGAAAATTTGTAGCCAGGAATAGAGTCTTTATCATTGCTATTTGATGATTGACTATATGCTTGTGTTAAAAGCAGAGCAAATGTAAATGCTATTAAAATTCGTTTCATGTTCATAAATCTGTATTGTTTTATTAATCAATTTTTCGTAAAAATACAGCTTTACAAACTCTGGATTCATTGACTTTAGTTAAGAAATGAGACTAGTCTGAATTATTCTTTTTGATTCATTATTCGTTTGCGAATCCTGCTTAATGACTCTGGCTTAATGCCTAAATAACTGGCTATTTGATGTTGAGGAACTCTCTGTAATAAATCAGGTCGGGTCTTTAATAAATTCAAATATCGTTCTTCAGGGCTAGCCATTTTAAATTCAGCAAAATTCTCCTGATATTTTGACATTACAATTTCTCCTATCACACGGGTTACAGATTCTAATTGCGGATACTTTTGATACATTTCAATTTCAAATTCAGGCGAACCAACACTCGCTATAGTATCTTCCATACATTCTAAATAATGCTTTGAAGCTACTTTCTGTCCATAACTTGTGGGAGTAAGCGCTTGTTCTTCGGTATAAAACTCAATAGTTTTTTCTTCTCCTTCAATTATACAGTAACTTCTAATACATCCTTTTAAAATAAAGAAACATTCATTTGAAATTTTACCTTCCTCAAGCAAAATTGTTCCTTTCTTGAAACTTTTAATAAAAGCGCTTTCATTTATTGCGCTCGCAATTTCATCCGTTATCGGAACGTATTTAGAAAGATATTTTAATATTTCATTTTCCATAATTTAATCTTGAGGCGTTTTATTTCAAAATTATCATGTTATATCATTTGGAATTGTGAATTTAAACTCACTACCCTTTCCTATCTCGCTTTCTACCCATATTTTTCCATTATGCCTTTTAATAAAATCTTTGCAAAGCAGTAAGCCTAAGCCTGTGCCTTTTTCACCTGATGTTCCAATAGTTGTATAATGTTCTTTGGAATTGAACAGCATATTTGAAACATTTGGTGCAATACCAACCCCTTCATCTTTTATGCTTATTGTAATCGAAGAACTATTCTCTATCAGGGATAAGTAAATGTTCTTTCCTCTTTCAGTAAATTTAATGGCATTGGTAATTAAGTTGCGAATTACGGTCATAATCATGTTCTTGTCAGCATGAATAAACTTTTCAACCGGAATTTGATTTTGTATAGTAATATCTTTATTTTTTGCCATTCCTGAAACTAATGCCATGTTCATTTCGACAATTTGATGGAGGTCAAAATTTTCTGGCAGAAAGACAACTTCGTTTTGCTGACTTTTTGCCCACAACAAAAGATTTTCCAACAATTCAAATGTAGTTGTAGTTGATGATAACAATACTTGTAATGTACGTTTTAATTGTTGTGTATCATCATAATCTGGTTGATCAATAATTAGTTCTATAAACGATTTTAAGTTCCCAATTGGGCCACGTAGGTCGTGCCCAATTATGGAGAATAACATATTTTTTGTGTCATTTAGCTCTTTGAGCTTTTTTTGACTCTCGACTAAGGCAATTTCAGCCAATTTCTTGGCAGTAACATCCTGTTTTATAGCAACTATATTAATAATTTCTTTCTTATTGTTTAAAATCGGGGCAATAGTTGTAGCCTCCCAAAATAGAGAGCCATCTTTACGCTTATTGTAAAGTTCTCCGTTCCATGTATTGCCCGATAAAATGGTATTCCACATATTTTTATAGAACTCCCTTGGATGGACCCCACTTTTTAAAATACGAGGATAGCAGCCAATAGATTCTTCGTAAGAATATCCCGTAATTATTGAAAACTGTTGGTTTACATATTCAATTTTGCCTTTTATATCGGTTATAACAATTGCTGCAGGATTTTGTGATACAGCTGCAGATAGCTTTAGAATTGTTCTTTCTGTTTTTATTTTTTCAGATATATCCCTAATCCACGATATTATACGCGTTTGGTTTTCTTTTGATTTTATCAGTTCGCATGATATCAGGCTATCAATCGTTAAGCTTCCTTTTATGTTTGTTAATTTAACCTCTTTGTTGCGTACATTTCCTGTCGTATTCAATTCATCGATGAGTTCAGTTCTTTCGTTTGGATTTACATAAAACTGAAAAACATTTACTCCCCTTAATTCCTCCATTGAATCCACCCCATGAAATTTTAAACCGGCAGGGTTGATATTTAATAACTCTCCCTCCATCGTGGTTAGAATAATTATCTCAGGCGACTTATCAAATAACAGCTTGAATTTTTCTTCGTTTTGTTCAGCGTTCGCCTTAGCTTTTTGCAATTCATCAAATTGCCCTGTAATTTTCTTGTCTATTGTAAAAAAAGAAATGAATACAAATAGGATGATTGTTAAAGTAACGGCGATTATTAGGAATAATAATATCTTGTCTGTTTTTGTGTTTTCTTCAACTTCAAGTTTAGTTCTTTCTTCAACCATCTTAATACATTCATCTATTGGTTTCATAATAGATCTTTTACTTTGAAGGTAATTTTCATCATACAGTATTCGATGGGCCTTTATGGAATCGGGCTTTCCTTTTATAGTAAACTGACCGGAATTATCGGCAAAAATGCCTTTTAAAGCATTTATTGAAACTTTTTCTATTGTAGCTAAAGTGTTTGAGTTTTTTTCGGCTTCCTTAAGTTTGTTCAGTTCGGCATTTGTAAAGCCAAGTTTTTTCATGCTGTCTTGCAATGAAATCAGCGCACCATCAGCACGTGTCCTTTTTCCATCCCGAATATCAAGTACTTCAAAATATTTATTCTTCCATATACTGTCACCGGTTTGAACATAAGTCCTGCAAAAGGTTGTTAAATCATCGGAGCTTTTTCTTAGTTCTTCGGCAATCTTATAGGATTTGTACCTGATTTTGTTACTCTTGACAAGTTCATTATTGTTCAGATACATAAGAATTGATGATATAATCATTATTATCAGTAATACGATAATAATAGAATAAACCCTTGTGAATAGCACCTTTAATCTCATGTCGTTTTTTTTATTCGATGAAATATCAAATTTAACATTTCCTCATAATTCTGTTAATACATTTATATACAAATTAATGGGCAACTCAAAATTAGACACAACGTTCGGAAATATATGTAGTTCCTTAGATTTGAAACGTTCAAAATCGGGTATAA
>CAYUEI010000190.1:0-4094 GCA_964443445.1 uncultured Prolixibacteraceae bacterium
ACTAAGAAACTTGATGTTTATACCTTGTGGCAGGATAATCCTCCTTCAAGTTCACTAAAAGACAAATTTAATACTTTCGAAAAGTTTGAAGATCTTTTTGTTGAATTGGCTACTAATACTAATGAAAATTTCTTTTCAGGACAAACAATTGTAACTGATAGGTATAAGCCATTTGCCAGGCCTGATAACCCATACCCAAAACCTTTAATGGGTGCTAATCAGTACAATGATGAAAAGCATGCTTACGTTGCTGATTATAATGGTGTTTCAGTTACAATGTGTAAAGACCTTGTCGCTGTACCTTTTTCATTTTTATTCGGGAAGGATTCTACTCGTGGAAGACCTTATCTTGATGCCGAATGTGTTAAAAGCATGGCTGCTGCAATTTATCCCAATATTGCAGAGGCTGGGGCAAATGTTATAAGAATGTTTGTTCCCCCTCTGAAAGTTGAAATAACTGAAGCAAAAGCCGACAGCGGAGGCGTGGTTAGAGGAAAAGTATCGTACACTATTCCTTCTTTAAATGATGAATATAGCACGTTGTTCGATTTGAATAATCTATATAACGGACCAGTATCACTTTATATTAATGGGAAAAAAACAAAGATACAGGCTGAAGCTAAAAACAATTATTTCGAATTCAGATTAAAGGGTAAAACAGCAAAGCCTAAAGAAGAAGATTACGCTGTTGCAGAAATTGAATTTGGTGGAATTGTTGTTGACTCTGATAAAAGAAAATTCTCCGAAACAATTATCACAATTTCTTCAATTAGTCCCGAGAATGGCGCAATGGTTGGTGACCAGATTACGATCTTTGGATCGAACTTCGGAACTGACCTCGCCAACGGAAAAGTTTTCTTCAATGATGTTGAAGCAACGGAGAAGGTAACTTGGCTGATGACTCATATTAAGGTAATAGTTCCGCCAAATGCCCAAAGTGGATTTGTAAGAGTGGAATGTCAAGGTTCAGAAAGTAATGAGTTCCCTTATAAAATTAAAAAAGGCAATCCTGTTATTACTTATATCTCTCCCGATAGTGCAAAGGCTGAAGATGTTATATCAATTCATGGCAGAGACTTTGGAAATGAGCAGTTTAATGGGTCAGTAGGAATATTCTACGGTCTCGAAACTGAAATAAAATCCTGGTCAGATTCTTTGATTACATGTGTCTTACCATTGAAATCAAAAAAGTCTGTTGGTATTAGCGTTAAGCGTTTTAGTCCCGATGATGAATGGGCAGTGGGTAGCAATACGATTTATAACTACAGAGTTTATCCTGATATTTTTATAACTCTAAAGCGAATCGATCATTGGGGATCAGCGTTTAGCGGTATATTTTATGATCCCTGGGGAAGGGAAAGAGAAGCCCAAGCTCATACAGGATATACTGAAGATATTCCTGTCAGGTTCTCTGGTAACTCATTTGATTTAGTTCGTACCGACTATTTGGATAGAACACCTGGAGATGAGATCTTTTGGAACCACAATACCCACCTGACTGTTTCAGGTGATGGGAAATCAATCTCCGGAACGATAAGTTATACAGAAGAAAACAAAACTGGAGATATTAACATTTACCCTGAAATGAAAATAACAATAAACAACATGAAATTATCATCTTTTGATGAGGATAGGGTGGGATATTCATTCACAGAATCAGAAGGTAATAGTGTTGTTGGGTATTTTTATTATAACGGAGGATGGGATTGGGACGTATACAAAAGTTTCAAAACCATCTCAGGAAGTATTTACTTTTACGAAAAAACATGGTAGTTTAAGGATTGAATTTTTTAAATCTAATAATTGAAATATCGCTGCACTAATATCATAATAACAGTAAAAAAGATATTAGGTGCAGCGATTCTTTTTAAATGGTATTTCGACAATCAATTAGTTTTTAGAAATTTTCTAACTTCAGTTTGATTGCCATATATTATTCTGGTAATATAAAATCCTGATGCCAGATTATCTGTTTTGATAATTATCCCTTTTGATAATTCATTGTAATTATATAATTCTGAAAAGTGTATTACGCCATCGCTGCTTGTTATTTCAACAACATATACTCCTTTAGGCGCATTTTTTAGAGATATTGAGAGTATATCCTTTGCCGGATTAGGATATACATTCAACTCTTTCCTTTTTAGCTTAAAATCATCAACATTGACAGTAACATGGGTCGAAGCATCATATACGGAAGGATCATCTTCTTTTAAACTTACATTATCAGTTGCTATACTGTAAAACTTGTATTTCGACCCAACATTGGCATTAAACAGAGTCGATGTTTCAGATGTATTGGCAATCACAGGTGCAAGAAGAGTATCGTTTTCAAGATAATAAACCGAGTATGATCCAATACCTGAACCTCCGTCACTGCCACTCCAGGTAAGGTTGAGACGGTTTCCTGAAGTTTCATTTAAAGGATCGACCTTGCTGACAGGAAGATCCATGTCCAGAGTGTTGATAAATTGGTTTGTTACTATTGGAGCGTTGGCATCGAAAACAATAATAGCCCGGTTCTTTATTTGATCATTTGTACCCAATTCATTCTTCAATCCCACATAAAAGCTGACAAAACCCTCACCGACATGGTCTTCATTATTGGGAGGAAGAAAACCAACAAATGGATCTTCTTCGGGCTCCATCGTTGTTGGATTCAAAGAGATAAATTCCCATTTGACAATCCCCTTTATTGTATCCAGATTACCTGAAACCCTTGTAATCAAATTTTTAGCAGGCCTCAGGTCAACATCCATTGCAAACTTCTTGAGCTTACTTCCATTAGGTGATAAAATGGTATCACCAAAGCCAAATGCACCAAAGCCAAATTCTTTCAAATCGAATGTTGAAAGGTCAAGTGTATCTGTTACAAAAACGTCATGGGCTGGGGCTGTTGCCGTGCTTTTATTCTCAAACATCACTGTATATGGGATTAAATTGGTTTTTTGTATCCAATTTTGATCACCGTAACCTGAAGGACCTATCATTTCGTTGGGGTCGAAAGATGAGAAAGCCCCCACTTTCTTCTTATTCTTATATAAGGGGTCATATAGTTCATGACATTCCTGAGTTTTTGAATAACCATTGTAAATATTTTTTACCATTTTAGCCGCGGAAATCAGTAATTTAGCTCCTGATACCTCCTCCAGCAGTTCACCGGCACAGCTTAGAGCTGCCCATGAAAAGCCATCAACATAATCCCATACATCCCGTTCATATTCTCCGGGTTGAGCTGCTTCCCAGGGATTCCAAATCGCTGTAGTAACGTCATAAAGACACCCTACCGGCAAAACAAGACCAACCACATCTGTTGCCAAATCAGTTGCCATATCCATTGCAGCCAAAGCAATGCAGGCATTAAGTTTTGTTTGTTCATCTGGCCAGTCATCGTTGATGATATTCGTGCTTTTTTCAGTTACTGTACCTGTTTCATAAATTGGTCTACTCATCCAACTTTCAAATTCAAAACTTGCCGGTGATTTTATTCTTACATGAAAGCTTTCTGTGCTTTTTGTTTCAATTCGTGGTATTATAAAGGCATAGATCCGTGCGGAACTTCCATCCGTAAAATAATTTTCCCAGATAAAGTAGTCTTTTTCTTTGGCGTCAAGGATTTTTTTCATCTCCGATTTCTCAGCATCGGTATATTGGACTCCAAAATCAATCAATTCAACTTCCAGACCCTCAACATCGCTGATTGCCATAATTAAAGGAACGCCATAGGCGTCAACATTCCCATTGTTTCCAAAGTCGAGGGTATAGGTATACCATCGATTAAACAATACAGCATTTCTTCCTGAGACCGAAAGCCAGGGGTCGGACTGACCGGCTTGCTCAATTGTAAGTGCCTCTTTCATTATTTGTTCAGCACCATTTTTGATCACAACCACATCCCATTTGCCTAATTCCTGGCCGTTTAAATTGAAAAAAGCACTTATTTTTCCGGGTGTAGGACTACTGAGTTTAATACCTGGTATATCGTTCTTCCCTTTTTTTCTTAAAATGAAATTTGTTCCATCGGCTGAAAGCCCACCTCCATAAACAGAAATTGAAACCATCCCTCCATTTCCTGCCGACGTAGGTTCAATTCT
>CAYUEI010000190.1:4194-5892 GCA_964443445.1 uncultured Prolixibacteraceae bacterium
TCGAAATCAATGCTTGGAGAAGGAGGAACTACTACTACATCAGTTTTACCGTCATAAACTGTCTCAACCAAAAACGATTTGTTAACATCTCCTGGTTCAGGTTCAGGAACTATTTTTTTATAATAAACATCTGAAATGTTTTCTCTTCCGAACCATATTAATTCTGAAATCCAATGCTTGTTGCCTTGCTGGTCGATTAGCAAATCGGCTTTGGCATCACGTAAAGTGCTAAAAATTGGTGCAGCATATAGATGTTGGGTAAAAGTCTTTCCTCCATCGCTTGTTTTTGCTGAAAACAAACCACTTCCATAAGCATAAGCTGTTTTGCCGGTAGGATCAGTTGGGTCGAATGTAAGACCGGGGTACCAGGTTCCCCCTACGTAAGAATAACCCTCCGGTAAAATATTCCTGGTTTCAGCGAAGGTTACTCCATTGTCGGCTGAATGTGTAAAATAAAGGGCACTGTTTCTTCTTAAAAAGGACAGATAAACATTTCCGTTTTGGGCAGCAATAGCTTCGCAGCCGCGTACAATCTGGTCAGCCGGTACCAATCCCTTGTTGATGTCAGTCACTTTTGAAAAGCTCTGTCCGTTATCGGTCGATAGAGCATGGAAAACAGTTAATTTGTCATCTTTGTCATTACCATGATAAATCAGGTGGATATTGTTTCCCGATTTGGCAATTTTAGGTGCATAATGATTCGACTGAACTGCTTCCTGATAGTTTTTGTCTTCGCCTTTTTCATTAAGCAGTAAGATTGTACTGAATGAAGTTCCCCCATTGTTTGAAACTGAAACATAAGGACGACTGGTCCAATCATAACCACAACAATTCCATCTGTACATCCAAAGTACAATCACCTGATTCCCATCGTACCATAAATCGGTAAGGTCGGCATCCTGTCCGCCTCCCCATGTTTTGATCAAGGTTTCTGTGAACGAAGCTCCGTTATTGTCTGAGGCTAAGAGTGCAATTCTTGGCTTAGCATTTAAACTTCCGCGGTATGCAATAGCTACTTTACCATTAATAGCTTTAATGTGGCAAGTAGTGAACCAACCATCTCCCCCCATCGACTTTAATACTTTTGCAGGTTCGAAGTTACTCCCGTTATCAGTCGACCGCAAGTAAACAATCTGGCTGGCAAAATAATCACCCCAGTTCATTTCACAAAGAGCGATGTGCACATTTGCGCCGTCAACAGCAAGCTTCCGGCTTTTGGGATTTGTTCTTTCATATCTGGCTTGATATAAAAAAGAATATATAATACGAGGAGCTTCCCATGTTTTCCCAAGATCAGTCGATCTTCTGTAAATCAAATGATAATTTCCGCTTAATTGAGTCCAAACAACATGAATAGTGTTGCCTACAATTACCATTTCAGGATAAGTGTCATCAACGGATGCAGAATTCTCTTGGGTTGATAACAACGTAATGTAATTGCTAATTGGCGGATTTTGAGAAAAACCCCGAAGGATTGACAAACTCAAAAGCATTAGAGTTATTAATGTCACCCTCATTAAGCTTGTTTTTATTATAGATAGAGTCATGGATGGTATTATTAATCATTTATTTGAAATACAATTTAAATATTTTTTAAAAAAAATAAAATATCCTTTTGTATATTATTTAATATCTTTTTTACTTTTCCCCTTCTCTGCTCCATTTTTATATAAAAACGATTCATGATTGAACATTTCA
>CAYUEI010000191.1:0-5881 GCA_964443445.1 uncultured Prolixibacteraceae bacterium
TGATGTTATTTATGATGAAGAGATTATAAATGGAAAACTAAGCGAATATGATTGGTTGCATCTTCATCACGAAGACTTTACCGGGCAGTATGGTAAGTTTTACAGAAACTATCAACATATGCCCTGGTACGTAGAAGAAGTGAATACTAATACAAAGCTTGCAAATAAGCTTGGTTTTCTTAAGGTATCAGAAATGAAACTTGCTGTATCAAAATCGATTAAAAGTTATGTTGCAGCCGGAGGTTTTCTTTTTGCCATGTGTGCAGCTACCGATACTTACGATATAGCTCTTTCTGCTGAAGGAGTAGATATCTGTGAATCAATGTATGATGGCGATGGATCAGATAAGAATATGAATAGTCACCTGGATTTTACTAAAACATTTGCCTTTCAAGATTTTAAGGTTGTTGAAGATCCATTTCAATATGAGTTTTCTGATATCGATATGACAGATAAGAGAAAGTTCCAATTCAATAATGATTATTTTACACTTTTTGATTTTTCTGCCAAATGGGACCCTGTTCCAACAATGCTTTGTCAGAATCATACTCAGATAGTAAGAGGTTTCATGGGGCAAACAACATCTTATGATAAAAATCTTTTAAAGCCTGAAGTTCTGGTGATGGGAGAAAATAAATCAGGTAATGAAGCCAGATATATACATGGAGAATTTGGGAATGGAACCTGGACTTTCTATGGAGGACATGACCCTGAAGATTACCGTCATGCAGTTGGAGATCCTCCCACAGATCTTAACCTTTATCCTAATTCACCGGGTTATCGATTGATATTGAATAATGTGCTTTTCCCTGCAGCTAAAAAGAAGAAACAAAAGACTTAACCTTTTATTTAGATACTTCTTTTACAGGTACCTGTATCCAGGTTCCTAATACGCCTATAAATTTTCTTTTCTTAAGATTCGACCAGGCAATGATTTCTGATGAAATAATGTGATTCTCGTACTGGTAAGAGTTAAGAAGTTGGATTTGCATAGCTTTTGCCAAACCAATTTCCCCGTATTTATCTAATATATTATCCGACTTTGTTTTTATATTTTCTGTTGAATATTTTTTCTTAACCCATTTCTTATAATCATTTTCATCAGGACGGGTTAATACAAGAAGTAAAAATATCGCTGAGAATATTGCAAGTATTGAAATTAACTTTTTCATATATTACTATTCTATAAGATGTTTAACAATTCATTCAATTTATTGATTTTATAGGTTGGTTCGTCATATTCCTGATAATCAATTTCAATGTTATTAGGATTGAAAAAAACCTGATCTATTCCAAATTTCTTAGCCCCAATTATATCACTTTCCCATGAATCTCCAATCATTAAGCTTTCTTTTTTCTTTGCATTACTGCTTTTAACAGACCATTCAAATATTTCCCTGGAAGGTTTTGGTGATTTAATTTCTTCAGAGATAAATACATTGCTTATAAACTGACTAAGTCCTGTATTAATAATTTTATCCTTTTGTACTTCTCTGAATCCATTAGTAATAATATGAAGTTTGTAGTTTCTTTTCTTTAATTCTTCAAGTATTTCCTTTGTTTCAGGGAAAAGATTTGTTTGAGTTGACATTATTTTGAGATATAAGTCATCTATTTCAGTGTATGGTATTTCAGGTCTGATATTATAGATTTCAAGTGATTTTTTAAACCTTTCTATCCGAAGGTTATCTTTTGAAATATTCTTTTCTCTGTAAAGTGACCATAGTTCTTCATTTATTAATTCATAATTGCTGAAGAAATCATCAAAGGATGGCAGTATTTCAAATAAACCAATCTCTTTGAATGCTTCTTTCATTGCAATATATGCGTTCGTATTGAAATCATATAAAGTATTATCAAGATCAAAAAAAAGATGCTTGTATTTTCTCATCAAGAATTTTCTTTAAAATTATTTTTTCTCTGAACAAAAGCATAGCGCATTTGTTTTTTTGTGTAGTCCCAATTGTTGATTTGATGACTAATAAGATTTTCGTTTATTTTAGTCTGATCAAATATCAATCTCTTTAAGCCGTCAATGTTCAATTGGCGGCTTTTATCTTGATATCCATTCTGCAGGATTGAGCTTTAAACTTTCCTTTCTAATCTGGAATTTCAAAATTGTTTTATTATCATCCGAAGGATCAGAATATATTAAGCCGATATTTTGTTTTGTTTCTACTTTATCTCCTTGTTTTACAAATACCTCATTAAGATTAGAGTAAACACTTATATATTCACCGTGTCGTATAATTACAGCCATGTTTCCCCCCGGAATAGCAAATACTCTGCTAACAGTTCCGTTAAATATTGACCGGGCTTTTTCTCCGGGATCTGTAGTTATGTCTACACCATTATTGTTTACAATGATATTCTTCATAACAGCATGTGCGTGTTCTCCAAAGCGGTCGGTAATTACTCCGGTAGCTACAGGCCATGGGAAGTTGCCTTTGTTTTTTTCAAAATTATCAGATAATGTTTTTTCTTCAGGAGTAGGTTCTTTTGTTTTTGCTTTTTTAGCTTCTTCAGCAATTATTCTTTCAATTTCTTTTGTCAGCTTATCATCTATCCTTTGCTGATATTCAAGATGTTTATTTAAGTCTTTTTCTTTCTTCTTTAATTCCTGATAGTAGGTTGATTGTTTTTTCTTTTCAACATTTAGCTTCGATGATTCAGCCATTTGTTGGGTAAGTATTTCCTGCTGTTCAGTTTTCTTTTGACTTAAGTCTTCAGTTTTCTCTTGCAATACAAGCCTGATGGCTTCAATTTGCTTTGATTGTTTTTCTCTGTATCGGGCCATCTGGCGGATATAAAAGAGTCTTTTATATGCCTGATTAAAGCTTTCGCTTGATAATATGAAAAAAAGATGGTTATAATCGCCCCTGTTACGATAGGCTTGCTGAATCATTGAGGCATAATTTGATTTGATTCTGTCAAGGTCTTCTGTAAGTTGTAATATTACAAATTGATTATCGCTTATGTTTTTCTGAAGAATATTCAACTGGGAATTACAGTCTTCTATCAAATTATTCCTTAATTCAATTTGCTGACTAAGGAGGGAAAGCTTATTTAATGATGCTTTAGTGTTTTCTCCGGTTTTATTTAAAAGAAAGGTAGTGTATTCTATCTCTTTTTGCGTTTTGGCTTTTCTTGCTTTTAATACATCAAGCGACTGTGAAAAAACAGAGATGGATGTGAAAACTAATAATATGAAACAGATAATTCTCATTTACTACCGGATAATTTCATTTTTTCATACTTATCGGGAATGTTAAAGGTAAAATCATTATCGGGTTTTACAGATAGTTTTGAAAGATTAATTTCAACTTTCATTTTTTGCTTTGGACTAAAGTATTCCAGTAGAAGTTGTTGAGGGAAAAGACTTCTGCCAACAAGTTCATATTCACTGAAATTGATAGTGACATCTTCTTTACTTTTTATATTTTTTAGAACAAGCTTTTTGATAATGAAATATTGAGGATCAACCCAAAGCGAATAGTTCAGAAATTCTGAATCATCCATTCTTTTCATATATCTGCTCAGCCTTTTTTCGTTTCCTGCAGAAATAGCCTTGCTTATTCTTGGGTTAAGCTGACTATCGATTCTATACATTTGAGAGTCGACAGTAGAAATTAAATCTTTATCAATTGCTTCTTCTTCAAAAATTTTGCTAATGTCAGCAGTAAGAAGGGCTTGCAGTAAATTATAATCTATATCAATTCCTATTAAATCCTGAATTTTGCCAATGTCATCAGCAATATAACTACGGTCGAAATAATTAATAAAGAATAAGCTATCCTCTGTCAAAAAAGCTTTACCTAATGGCACTGACATCTTTTTTATTGAGAAGAGGATTGATTTGTTCCTTTTGATTTTAAATTGTCCTGAAAAAGAACCGCTGTTTTCGTCATTTTCAAAATCAATGGAAACCTTCTTTGCAATATAATTTTGATAAATGGGTTTTTTGCTTTCAACTTTTCTGACAATTTTAGAAGCAGGCATAGGCTTAATATCAGCAATAGGTATATTCTTTGTTGTACTACAAGAAACAGCAATAAATAATGTAGCTGATATTAAAATAAGTCTTGATTTTGGAATTATATATTTTTCAAATGTTTGCATTTATTCTTCTCCTTCAATAAATCTTTTTTCTTCTATTTTCTTTTTAAGTATTTCAGAGTCATTACCCAGCTCAATTGATTTATTCCAGTTGGTAAGCGCTCCCTCAATATCGTTCAACATAAAGAGTATATCTCCATAATGTTCAATTATTACATCATTCTCATTACCTCCGTTTTTTAATGCCGTTTCCATGTAAAATTTTGCAAGTCGGTATTCTTTCTTTTTAAACAGAACCCAGGCATGAGTGTCAAGATAAGTTGGATTATCCGGATTGGCTTTAATAACTTGTCCGCTTAAAGCTTCTGCCTTGTCTAACTGTTCACTTTGTACTGACAGATAATAAGCGTAATTATTCATTGCCATAAAATTATCGGGTTCCAATTCTATCACCTTTTCAAATGAAGCATAAGCCTTATCTCTGTTTTTTAAATTGTAATATGCTTCAGCACGGTATAATTCAAACTGAGCTTCAAGCTTTTTATTGTCTATAATATAAGTTTGTCCGTTTTCAAGCGAATTCAAAGCCTTCTCATAATCCTTTATCTGGATATATGATACTGCATTTAAGACATACATCAATCCTTGTGATGGGAATAGTTCAATTGCCTTTTCACTGTCAGTCTTCATATTTCCCCAATCACCTATCTGATTGTCTATCATGACCAGTTGCTCCCATACATGATATGTATTAGGATCTATTTCCAGTGCTTTAACGATATTTGATCTTGCCTCCTGAAGCCTGTTTTTTTGAATAAGAAAATCTGCTATTATATTGTAGCTCCTTGGATCATTTGGATGAGCAACTCTTATTATTTCAACTAATTCTTCAGTTTTTTCATCAGATAGCTTGTTTTCTCCTTGTAAGGTTGAAAGCATTAAGTATAGCTGGATCTTTGTTTCAATTTCTATTTCAGGATTTGAGAAACCTTTATATGTATGCTCGTATGCTTTATTGAAATCCTTATTTTGAATGTAATATGTAGCAAGTGAAAATTGAACAAAGCCATTATTGGGATCTGCTGCAAGTACCTTGTTGTAATATTCAAGAGCCTTGGCCATATTCCCGTCTTCTTTATACATATCTGCCATAACTCCGTAGTATTCAGGTACACCAGGATTGAATCTGATTAGCTTTTCAATTTCTTCATACGCTTCCTTATCTTTTCCTGAAATACGAAATAATTGCTGACGTGCTAAGCTGACTTGTTCGTTATATCCAATTTTCTCTTCTATCTGCTGATAAGCTTTTATTGCTTCTTCATATTTTTCTCCTGAAGTCAATAAAAGAGCATTTAAATAATAATAATCAAGATTGTCGGGATCTGATTTTATTAGTTCACGGTATAAACTACTTGCTTCTATATATTGTTTGTTGTTCTGGTATATCTGAGCCAGAAGCAATTTATACCATTTGTTTTCACTATTAATTTGAATGGCTTTTTCAAGCAAAGCCTTTGCACTTGAAAAATCACCTTTCTGAGTATGAATATTTGCAATTTCATAGAGAACAGCAGCAGAATTGGGATCTATATCAAGACAGCTATTGAAATATTGAACTGCATTATCTGAATTCCCTATCATTTTTTGTTTTAGCCCTTCAATGTACATGAATTCAAATTCTATTCTTTTTTCTTCAGAAATTGAATCCTTCTTTACTGATTTGGCAACCTTCTTTTCCTTAACATTGCCAACCATTTTATTTGTACCGCAACTAAATAGAATAAAAGACAATAAAATGAAAACTATAAGATAGTATTTGTTC
>CAYUEI010000192.1:0-5765 GCA_964443445.1 uncultured Prolixibacteraceae bacterium
CTTGACCTTGAAATTGTCCTGCATTCATAAAAGTTCCTAAAACGCAATCTCTGTTTGACCAATTACCATCTTCAGATATTAGCTCTTCCAAATCTAATGCGTCCGGGTATCCATAAATAGTTTTTCACCTCTTGTTTTCATAACTGTGAATTTTTCTTATTATGGTTGCTAACGCAGGAACTGCCCGAAAGCGAAGGCATGCTTCTGTTATCTTTTTCTAATTGTTAATCGAGCAGCTTTTTAAATTCGGAATAGCGCAAAGTCTTTAGCAGTTCCGCCATTTTTATGGTTGGATAGGACGAATTCTCATCGGTAAAGTATAATTCGCCCGATTCCTGTAGCCCGATGTTACCGCATTGTAAAACGATTAACTGAACCGCTGTGCGAGGTTTGCTTTTGTCGAAATAGTCCATATTCAGTTTTACCAATAGCTGACTTCCTTCAAACTTTTCCGGACTTCCTCCCATTTTATCCGATTGGTAAGCCGGTTTGTTCAGTTCTTCAGCAGAGAAAGATGCCATCTCTTCCCTGATCTTTTTCAGATAAATATCTAAAACCATTGCCTCCTCAGGCTGTTTTTCTTTCTCTTTTTCAAAGCGGCGGATCAGGGCTTCATCGTACTCTTTTACGGTTACAGGTACCCAAAGCGGTTTACCGTTTGTGATAAGGATAATAGAATTGTCGTAGATTTTGCAGCCATCCTGTTCTCCAATTTCTTGTGGCTCAAAATAAATGGTCAATCCATTCACGTCACAAACAAGGTCGCCCGCGGCCGATGAACGTCCATTAAAAGCCATCTCCGGGTGATTAAATTTTAGTTCGAAACTAACTTTGTATGCAGAACAATCACAGGCAGGTTTCCCGTTTTTCATATACCACGGCGAAAGGGTTACGTCCATTTCCATCCGAAAGCTTTTGCACCATTTTTCCTTTGAAAGATTTTCGGATAACATTGAGGTGATCAGAACGTCATTTCCCTTGGGCGAATGGATAAGCGGATAGGATTGAAGGTATTGATGAATCACCTCCAGCTTAGCTTTCATAACTGACTCTTCGGAAGTAGTGTAGCTTTGCAAATAATCCGCGACGGGTTTTGTGTAGGTGTAAACAGCCTTGCCCTGGTAATCTTTCAGAAACTTCATGGTTTCTTGTCCATACGACAAGAGTGAAAGCAAAAGCCCGATCAGCAAGAAAACAGAACCGGATTTTAGTGACCGGTTTTGCTTTTTATCGGAATCGAAGTACATTGTGTCTATTTTTTTACGATTTCAACCCTGCGGTTTTTAGCCCGACCTTCTTCGGTGCGGTTGTCGGCAACGGGTCGTTCCTGTCCCCAACCAACTGATGACAAACGGGTTTTTGCTATACCTTTCGACACCATTGCATCCAGTACGGCTTTCGCACGGGCGTCGGAGAGTGTTTTGTTGCTTTCGGGAGCACCAATATTGTCGGTATGTCCTTCGATGCTCACATTCAGCGATGCATTGGAATTCAGCAGTTCAAAAATCTGGTCGATAATAGGTAGCGACTCCTCTTTGATAGTCGACTTTCCGGTATCGAAAAGTATGTCGAGTGCTATAAAACCATCTTTGTTGAGCGCATCAAGCATTTCGTTGGCCTGGATAACCTGTGTCATTTGTTCGCGTTCAATGATCGTGAGATAATAGTAATTGTCGCTTGCTTCAAGGTTTACCCAGGTCTCCATGTTTCCTTTCACATACTTGGCAACGATGAAACTGTACGAATTACCCACTTCGACCACCTTGGCTACGATGGTACCTTTACTTTGCTTAAAGGCATTTTCAAAGTTTCTGAATATCTGTAAGGAAGAATAAATCTTTCCTTCGTCTTTCTTACTATCCTTTAGGGTGTACTCATAGTAGTAGTATTTTCCTTCAACAGTTTCGGTAAGTGCATCGTCTCCAGAACTATTACTGATTTTGAACTTATAACCATCAAAATCTTTTAGTTCGCACGAATTGATTTTGAAATCGGTCATGCGGTTAAACATGGGGTATTCGGTACAACCTTCTGCATCTTCATCTTGAGCATTAACAAACGTTGCAGGAAAAATGAGCAGGGCAAAAAACAAGAGTAGGTAAACTTTTTTCATGGTTAGTGGTTTTTAATCTTTGCTTTAAAAATGAAATTGTTTTAAAACGACAATTTACAATTTTTATTTTTTAATTTATGGTTGTCCGATAAAAATACAAAAAAGGTTAGTTGAAAAAAGTAAGCACTCTCAAAACAGGCTATTTTGCATTTATCATGGTTCAATGTTCTTTTATGCGTATTAATTGCTCATGTCTTAGCCTGACCTCACTCCTTGCCGATTGTTTGTCCGCATATCCAATTCGCAAAACAAGGGCCGGGTAATAATTTTTTGCTTCGGGGAATATGGAAAAAAACGGTTCACGATGGCTTTCAATAATACGAGCAAATTTAGGAAAGAAGGTTTCAGGCTCTACGCTTACTTTAGTAAGATATTGGGGCAAAACTCCGTAAGGTTGAACCGACAATCCTTCGGCAGTTGCTGCAAGCCAAAGTTGTTCAATAGCCCTGCCGGCTTCCATATAGGCAACGGGGGTCTGCGCCTGAGCTGTGATGAGGCAAATTGCCCCGGCTTTTTTCAGTTTTACCGACAACTGCTTTGCCACCAATCGATCGAAACCAAGACTGCTTACCAACTTGTTTATCGACCAAAATTTAAGCTGACGAGCAAAAGCCACAGCAAACTTTGGAACTTCTAGGCTTTCAAACGTAAGACCAAAACGGGTTTCTTCAAAATCCTGTTTTGTAAACCGAAGAATCGAGAACAACTCGTCGTGAAGTGGTTTGTGGCTCAGCCTGATGTACGATGAACAGGCATCCATTCCGGCAAGAAGTACAAAATCATCGGGCTTTGTGGTAAAGAAAACCCTGGCATCAAAGCCTGTGATACTATCGGTAAGCTTCGAAATTTCCTGCCTTTCCAATGGGTTGGTGTTGAATGGGTACCGGTTGGTCGAGCGTTTTTCTATACAACATGCCAATTGAGAATCTGAAGCTCCTTCCTTGAATTGAATAATAGCTGCCAATTCAAAAACATTGTCCACGGGGTTGTATTCGACTGATGCTGCCAAACCGTAATCTACTGCAGCAAGTACAATATTCTGAATGGCTGCACCTACGCCAATCCAGGCAAACATTTCAAGCACATCGGTAGGAAGAATTCTTGATTTTGAAACGAATACATTAATTGAATCTCCTTTTTTCTGAAATTCCCAAGGCTGCATGTTATCGGCCGAAGGTGCCAAGGAGGCCGCTTCAACGAGTTTGGTAAAAACAAGATCGGTAAGGATCATAAATCTTTGGTTAACATGAATGTTAAGTTATTTGTAAAAGTATTGTTTTTATCTATGGCCAATTCTTTGTTTTTAGTTCTTTAAACAATTCCAGAGCATTCATCAGCACTTCTTCAGTGTGGGTGGCCATAACACTGATACGCAAAATCTCATGGTTCTTAGGAACGGCCGGACTGGTAACCGGGTTTACAAACACCCCTGCATCGAACAATTTATGAAAAGCAGCTACAGTCAAAAGTTCATGACCGCAAAATAGTGGGATAATTGGACTACCTGTATCGCAAACGTTGAACCCAAGCTCTTTCAAACCACTTGCCAGATAACGTGCGTTATTAAGCAGTTGTTGTCTGCGTTCAGGTTCTTGTTCAACAATTTGCAGTGAAGCTCTTACTACCGCCACTGCTGAAGGAGGAAGGCTTGCTGAAAAGATATGAGACCGGGAAGTATGCTTTAGGGTATCGATAAGTTTTCGATCGCCGGCGATAAAACCTCCAATAGAAGCAAGCGATTTGCTGAACGTGCCCATAATCACATCAACTTCGTCGGAAAGTCCGTATAATTCAGCGACTCCCTTCCCGTTTTTCCCCATCACCCCAATGGCATGAGATTCGTCGAGCATCAATCGAGCATGATATTTCTTAGCAAGTTCAACAATTGAAGGAAGGTTAATAATAGTGCCTTCCATGCTGAAAAGCGAATCGGTGACAATTAGTTTCGGGCGGTCGGCATGTTTATCCAATGCCTTTTCAAGCGATTCGATATTGTTGTGCTTGTACCTTACCAACTCTGCCCTCGATAAACGCGCCCCATCGACCAGGCTAGCATGGTTACGCTCATCCATTATCAACACATCACCACGGCCAACCAAAGCCGAAATTGCGCCCAAATTGGTTTGATAACCTGTTGAAAAGAGAAGCGCATCTTGCTTGCCTAGAAATTTTGAAAGCTCAACGGAGAGTTTTTGATGCAGATCAAGTGTGCCGTTCAATAAAGGCGAACCAGAACAAGCACTTCCATATTTTTCGATAGCTTCGTGAGCGGCCTGTTTTACTTTAGGATGGTTTGCAAGACCAAGGTACGAGTTGGTTCCCAGCATGATCACCCCGCGCCCTTGATGCCTTATAACCGGCTCCTGTGCACTTTCGAAAACCTGGCAATATGTATATAGATTGGCTGCCCGTACTTGATCGACACGAGTGTAGCGATAATGCTTGTTGAAAGGATCTATTTCATTTCTTTTGGAATTTAAAAATGTTTCAATTCCTTGTGATTGATAGCAGTCAGGAAAAATCTCTTTCTTAAAAACACGATGTTCCTTCTCGGGCTCCCCAATGCTCTTTTCAATTATTTTGGTATAAACGGCTGTATAACATTCATTCTTTATTGCTTTCAGGAAATAAGTACAAGGTTCGGCTTGTGCACCTATCGACAATTTGAAATCGTAAGTGGTAATGCCAATATTAAAGTTCCTTTTCCCTAACAGGCAAGCAACACTAAGCGACTCAAAAATACTGTTTGCATACAAATCGTATTGGTCCCTGAATGTGTAATCCATACCTTCGGCCATGCCAAAATATTCTTCATCGCCAATCAGGTTTAACCCATAGGCTACAATTTCTCCTTTTCGTTTAATGGCTACCACATGGCTGCGTCCATTCATATACAACGACATAGAACGAAAATATTCGGGAGTAAGCTTCTCGTGTGAATAGCCATTATTGCTTTTAGCCACATTGCTCCAAAGTTCGGACAACTTATCTGCATATGGGGCATAATCTTCGATTACCTCAACTGAAATTTCTTCTACATTCAATTTCTCTCTCTTTTGAAGGATGTTCTTCCTCCTTTTTGATTTTAAATCAGCAAGATAATCCTCAAAACTATTCCAATTCAATTTCATCCGGGCAATAGGAAAACCTTTAAACTCCTGAAATCCAATCTTCTCTAAAGCAGAATAATCTTTACATTTTGTTGTAGGAAGGTCGCGTATAAGACATAAATCGGCATTTTCGAGACGAGCAATATCATCAATTTTTTTTGAAAGTTCGATTAAGAAACCATCTAAATAACCGGGCAATACCTCAATAGTGGTACCAAGTGAAGCAATATGGCCTAATTCAACTATCCTGACTTCCAAAAATCCCGGCATCCAACATTTTACAATATCCAACACCTTTTGGGGATAAGAATCAGACATTTGGGCAATATCGACTTGAATAGAAAAACAATATGCAATTCCTATCGGAACATTTTCATCAAAACCAATCAGGTAATAGGGATGGATATCGTTTATTCGTGATTTCTCAACTGCCCTTAAGTGATTAATTTCGAGCCCAACAGCTTGTTTTGACACAAATCGTTCCCAAACAAGAACAGGTATTTTATCGACAGAAGTGTATGAATCGAATCTGATCATGGAAA
>CAYUEI010000193.1:0-5704 GCA_964443445.1 uncultured Prolixibacteraceae bacterium
ACCATCTGGTCAAGTATTTCGTAAGAGTTATCAGGATGAGCAATTTCTACTATTTCAACCTTATCAAACTGATGAAGTCTGTTGAGGCCCCTGACATGAGCACCCCACGATCCGGCTTCTCTCCTGAAGCAAGGTGTGTATGCCATCTTTTTAATAGGAAGCTCAGTTTCATCAACAATTACATCGCGGTATATATTTGTAACCGGGACTTCAGCCGTTGGAACCATGTACAGATTATCAGCAGTGGCATGGTACATCTGGCCTTCTTTGTCGGGTAGCTGTCCGGTACCAAAACCTGAATCTTCGTTAACCATTATCGGTGGCTGAATTTCATTGAAACCGGCTTTTTCAGCTTCATCGAGGAAAAAGTTTATAAGAGCCCTCTGAAGTTTAGCTCCTTTCCCTTTGTAAACCGGGAAACCCGCACCGGTAAGCTTGATTCCCAATTCAAAATCAATTATATCATACTTTTTGATTAGATCCCAGTGTGCCATTTTATCAGCCCCAAGCTCAGGGATAACCCCGCCTTTTCTGATTTCAACGTTATCGTCAGCCGTTTTCCCTGCAGGAACAAGCTCATGAGGAAGGTTAGGCAGCTGCACAACGAGGCTTTTAAGCTTTTCGTCTATTTCAGAAGAAAGAGTATCGAGGTTTTTAATTTCATCTTTGAGTACAGAAGTTCTTTCTTTAGCAGCGTTAGCTTCTTCTGTTTTATTTTGTTTGAATAAAAGACCGATTTCCCTGGAAAGGTTGTTCATTTCAGCCTTAAGGTTATCGACTTTACTTTGTGTTGTTTTCCTGCGTGCGTTCAGTTCGTTCACCTGACCGATAATTTCAGTAGCATCGAAATTCTTGATTTTCAGTCTTTCGATAACGAAATCAGGATTATTCTGAATCAATTTAAGTGTAAGCATCGTGTAAATATTTGCCTTGTTGTTTATTAAGCAAAAATAATAATATCGGGTAGCTTAGGATGTATTTTAATCTAAAAATCAGGTTAAGCATAAAAAAGAACACAGTTTTTTAACTCAGAACAAACGAGTTTAATTATTTCAACATTAATAACAAAAACTTTTTTCCGGGTTTATTAAGTTTTGCCATCTGTTCACATACCTAGCAAATTACTACCAGATTAATACCACATAGGAGGTATCTCCCTTTATAATGGGAGATACCCCTGTTATAATGGGAGAAACCTCCTATGTGGTATTAATCTGGTAGGTAGTTGGGGGTGTAGGATTAATCAATTATGGAAGTTATATATCCTGCATACTCTTAATTGAAGGCTTACTATATAAAGTCCATGCTTATGAATTGTTAAGATATTGTATGACAGATATATAAAAGGCAGGTATTGTTTATTTTACTCAAATATCACTTCATTATGAGGATTTTTTTCCTAGGGAATGGGTTAATGTTTTTTTTGATTAAATAAAAATTGGTATTTTTGAGTAATGAGATCATTACAAGAAATAAAAACTACTTTAAGCAATCATAAAAGCAGATTGTTTAATGATTATCCTATAAAATCAATGGCAATATTTGGTTCTTATTCGAGGAGAGAACAAAACGATTCTAGTGATTTGGATATTTTAGTTGAATTCACAGGCAATATTGGAATACGATTTATAGATCTGGCAGATGAATTAGAAAGTATTATAGGATTTAAGGTTGATTTGGTTTCCAAAAATGGGATTAAAGAAAAATATTTACAATCAATAGATTCAGATTTAATTTATGTCTAAGCGGTATATATTGTTGTTATTGGACGACATGCTACAGTCAGCATTAAAGATTAAAAGATATGTAAAGGATATTAATTTTAATTCATTTATATCTGATGATAAAACAAAAGATGCCGTTGTAAGAAATTTTGAAATAATTGGAGAAGCATCTAATCGCATTGATGAAGATTTCAAATACAATAATCCTGAAATTGAATGGAAAAGAATTCGTGGATTTCGTAATCGTATTGTTCATGATTACTTTGGGATTGATTATGAGATAGTATGGAGTATAATAGAAACATATCTGGATGAAATGATTGATTGTTTGGGAGGGATTATCGAAAATAATAAAACTGATTAACAATACTCTTTTCATAAGGCTTTTCCTCTAAAATAAAACCCAATTTTGGGGGAAGTAAACTTTAACTTTAAAAACTTTTTGCCTATCATAAAAAACTTATTATCTCAGATGTAAATAATCAGCAGATATCTTAAATTTGGTAAGACTATTTTTGAAAAGGGATAAAGAAACCTTTTCAACCTTAGCTTAATAAACAAAAGATATAATCAAACAATGAGGCACTTCCTGCAATTATTAGTTTTTGGGGCATCTGTAATTATGTTCGGGTGTACCAAACAATCGGATAAGTATATTTCGGGACTTGAAATGCTCGAAGGGGGAAAGGTTTTTGCTGTTCCTTCAGGCACTGCAGCCGATCAGTTTGTTCTTAAACGTTTCCCTGATGCTAAGTTCGAATATTATAATACTCCAATCGACTGTGCTTTGGCAGTACAAAAAGGAAAAGCAGATGCAGCAGTTTATGATAAGCCGGTATTACTTAATATTGCTGCAAAAAATCAGGATCTTACAGTTATTGAGGAAGTTATTGCTACAGATCAGTATGGCTACGCTGTTCAGAAGGAGAATACAGCTCTTAAAAAAGTGATTGACGAAGTCCTTGCCGAAATTAAGGGAAATGGCACTTACGATGAAATGATGAAACGCTGGTTTCCAAAAATAGGTAACCCGGCACCTATGCCTGCCATTAAGTTTGACAGTACAGGTGGCGTCCTTCGTCTTGCCACTTCCACTGGAGTAGAACCAATGTCTTTTGTAAATGCCGATAGAAAAATTGTTGGTTTCGATATTGAATTTGCTTCATATATAGCTCAGAAGCTTGGTAAGAGACTGAAAGTTATTGACTTTGAATTTGGAGCAATGCTGCCAGCCCTTATTGCAGGTAAGGTCGATATGATTGGTGCCGGTCTTTCAATTACTGAAGAAAGGGCTAAACAGGTTCTTTTTTCTGAATGTTATTTTCCGGGGGGATTGTCTGCATTGGTAAAAAAAGATATTTCGCCCAAGAAAGAAGACAAAACTCAAAAGCTTAATTCAATTGAAGATTTAAAGGATAAAAGGATAGGAGTACTGCTTGGTTCTGTTCAGGATATGTATGTACATAAAAATTTTCCTGATGCCGAAATACGTCAATACCAGAATATTACGGACATGCTTTTAGCCCTTGATGGTGAAAAGGTTGATGCTATATTTCTTGATGAAACATCATTCACTGAGGCTTCAGGTGAATACAAGGATTTCGGAATACTTACCAAACACATTTTTGACTCTGACATAGCCGCCGGGTTTAATCAGGATAGTGATGAATTAAGAGAAAAATTCAACAGTTTCTTAAAAGAAATAAGGTCAGACGGGACTTACGATGATATGATCGACCGGTATGTCAACAAAGGCAATTACCAAATGCCTGAAATTAAGAGTTCAAATTTAAACGGGGCGCTGAAAGTTGGAGTAATGAGTGATTCGGGCTTCCCTTTTACAAGTCTTTCGAATGGTGAACTTGTAGGTTTTGATATAGAGCTCGCCAAAAGGTTTGCAGCTTACACCGGAATGGATTTTACACCTCTCGACATTCAGTTTCCAAGCATGATTGCTTCGGTAGTTACAAAAAAGATTGATATTATTCTTTGTTGCATAATGATTACTGAAGAACGGAAAAAGCAAATTGATTTTTCAGATCCATATTATAATTCAGGGACTAGTGCTATTGTAAAGAAAAAATTTCTTGCTGAACCTTCTGAAGGAAAAATGTCGAAGGTTGAAGATATAAATGGAAAGAGAGTAGGCGTTTTTTCAGGAACAGTGCACGATAAATATGTTTCAACAAATTACCCCAATTCAAAGGTTTTTCTTTACGATAATACGGCCGACATGATGTTGTCTTTAAAGACCGGAAAGATTGACGCGATAATGATAGCAACAACAACTGCAGATTTGTTGCTTAAGCATAATGATGATCTTGTAATTCTTAATAGGGATGTGTTTTCAATGCCTCTGGGTGTTGGATTTAGAAAAGAATCAGGCGAACTGAGGAAACAATTCAACGAGTTTCTATCAGATATCAGGAAAAACGGCACTTATGATGAAATGTGCAAACGATGGTTTATTAATGATGCGGAGGAAGCTGTAATGCCGCTATTTAAAAACCCTGTTTCTGAAAAGAAACTTACTGTTGCAGTTTCCATTGAGGATCTTCCTTATGTAGCATACATGAACGGCGAATATGTCGGCTTTGATATCGAGATGATTCAAAAGTTTGCTGAATGGGGAAATTACAATCTTAAGGTAATAGAAATTGATTTTCCGGGATTGATAAATGCCCTTGTTGCAAGGAAAGTTGATATGATCACAGACGGAATTGCAATCAGTGAAGAGCGACAGAAACAAATTGATTTTTCTGATGCTTATTCAGATCTTCCATCTGCTGTAATGATTAAGAAAAGTGATTTGGCAGGTTTCATCGCTAAGACTGAAAAGCCTGTTAAGAAGTCATTCTTTAAATCAGTTTCAGAAAGCTTTCATAACAATATCATTCTGGAAAAGAGATACCTTCTCATTCTTGATGGTTTAAAGGTTACGATAATCATTTCAATTCTGGCAGCTTTATTTGGAACTGTAATTGGTGGTTTGATTTGCTGGATGAGGATGTCAAAAAATAAACTGGTATCAATGATAGCCAGTCTACTGATAAATCTTGTAAGGGGAACACCTGTACTGGTATTGCTCATGATTATTTTCTATGTAATTTTTGCTTCTGTGAATATTAATCCTGTAATAGTAGCCGTAATTGCTTTTGGGGTGAACTTTGGGGCCTATGTTTCAGAGATGTTCAGGACTTCGATTGAGGGTGTTGACAGGGGTCAGCAGGAAGCAGGCATAGCTTCAGGATTCACTAAGGTGCAGACTTTTGTCAATATAATAATGCCACAAGCTTTAAGGCATGTACTTCCGGTTTATAAGGGAGAATTTATCTCTTTGCTTAAAGCAACCTCTATTGTTGGATATATTGCAGTTCAGGATCTTACAAAAGCAAGCGATATAATCAGAAGCCGGACTTTCGATGCATTCTTTCCTTTATTAATGGCAGCTGTTTTATACATTTTGATAGCTTGGCTGCTTACATCATTGTTGAATAGGGTTGAGATTTCTGTTGATCCCAAAAGAAAACGTTTAAAAAGAATAGAGGAGGTAAACTTATGATCAGAGTAGAGCACCTTTCAAAGCATTATGGCAATCTTGTTGTTTTAAAAGACATAAATGCTGAAATAAAAAAGGGGGAAATTATTACAATTATTGGTCCTTCAGGCACCGGGAAGAGTACTTTCTTAAGGTGTTTGAACCTACTAGAAAATCCAACCGGAGGTGAAATATATATTGATGAAGTTCCACTGCTCGATAAAAAGACAAATGTGCCAAAGATAAGGCAGAAGATGGGGATGGTATTTCAGTCGTTCAACCTGTATTCACATCTTTCAATATTAGAGAACCTGACAATTGGGCCAATAAAATTATTGGGCAAGAGTGAAGCTGAAGCCAACAAAAGAGCCCTTGAATTATTAAAGGTTGTTGGTCTTGCAGAAAAGATATACAGTTTCCCTGACGAACTTTCGGGGGGGCA
>CAYUEI010000194.1:0-5697 GCA_964443445.1 uncultured Prolixibacteraceae bacterium
AGCTACCTTTTTTGAAACAGAAAATATGGTGACTTCAATTGCTGTAAATCTGGACGATTCAGACGATATGAAAAGCACTCAGAAAGAGTTGGCTAAAGCAATTGGTTCAGACGAAATAGTAGTCAAAAACTGGGAAGAAACAAATCCAATTCTGGTCCAGCAGATTGAAGGTGACAGTAAATCGGGAGAGGTTTTTCTTGCAGTCATTTACTTTATTGTCCTTTTTGGCGTATTTGGAACCGTAATGATGATGATTTCTGAGAGAATGCGGGAATTCGGAGTTATGGTTGCAATAGGAATGAAACAAACAAAGCTTGCGCTGATTGTAACCATTGAAATGATCTTTATGGGTTTGCTTGGAGCAATATCAGGCATGTTAGCAACAGTCCCCTTTATAATAATCGGCCTTAACTACCCAATTAAGATGACAGGCAAACTTGCAAGGGCATTTGAGGATATGGGATTAGAACCGGTTTTACCACTAGCAGGATTTGAATCATATTTCTTTCTACAAGGCTTTGTTGTACTAATAATGATGATTCTTGCGTGCTATTTTCCTATAAGATCAATTTTGAAGATCAATGTAATTAAAGCAATTCACGGGAAATAAAGACATTGATCTATAAACATATAAACTACTTGAAAATGAAAGATTCTAAAATAAATAAAATTATTTGGTCGACATCCTGGAAGAATGTATGGAGAAACCACAAGAGAAGCCTGGTTGTAATCTTTTCGGTTACAATTGGTGTAGTTGCCGGGGTATTTACTTCAGGATTAATGGAGGGATGGATAGATCAAAGCGTTAGGGCAGCAATTCATACAGAAATGGGACATGCAAAACTAAGAACAGAGAATTATATCCTTAATGAAGAGATTCAATATACCATTCAAGATAAAGAAAAGATATTCAAAACATTGAATAACGATAAGAATATTACTGCATGGTCGAGCAGGTTTAAGATTATGTCTATGGCTCAGACATCAAGGGGAAATACTGCCCTTATGTTGAATGCAGTAGATGTTGAAAATGAAAAAAAGGTTACAGATATATATAAAAAGATAGTTGCTAATGGAGGGGAATTTCTTAATGATGAATTTGAAAAACCTATTGTGATCAGTGATAAGACTGCTGAAATATTGAGGGTTAAAAATTATGAAATAAATGATAATGTAATTGACAGTCTTCAGAAATCGGGTGTCCCTTCATCTATTACTGATAAACTTCAGACAATAAAAGATGAAAGGTTTAAAACAGAAAAACTGTTTAAAAAAGCTGCCAGTTCACTTCTTACAAGTAATGAAGCAAAAAAGTATGGAAGTGAGATTACTAAATTTTCGAAACATTACAGATTACGTTCCAAGATAATATTCACGTTTAATGGCTCTGACGGGCAAACCTATACACAAACATATAAAGTTTGTGGAGTTTATAAAACCAGTAACACAATGTTTGATCAGGCTAATGCCTATGTTCTTAAAAAGGATTTGATTCCTGTTTTAGGATATGCAGAAAATGATTGCCATGAAATATCGGTTATTTTGAATGAGGAAGTCGACCCAAGGGAATTCTGTAATAAGATCAGGGGAGAATATTCCGGAATGAGTGCAATGACATGGGAAGATCTTGCTCCGGACGCAAGTATGTATTCAGAATTTATTTATGTTTTCAACTTTATAATAATGTTATTCATTCTGTTTGCTCTTGCCTTTGGAATTATAAATACGATGCTTATGGCTGTTCTTGAAAGGACAAAGGAGCTAGGGATGTTAATGGCAATAGGAATGAATAAAAGAAGGGTTTTTTATATGATCATGCTTGAGACAATCTTTCTGACTTTAGTTGGTGCAGTAATAGGAATGATATTGGGATATATAACAGTTGCGATTACGGGTCATACAGGATTGAATTTTACATCAATTGGAGAAGGTTTTGAAGCCTGGGGATGGCCTTCGCTGGTATATCCCAGAATAGACCCATTCTTCTTTATTTTAGTAACTGTGATGGTAATTATTACTGGGATACTTGCATCTATAGTTCCGGCACGAAAAGCCTTACAGTTAAATCCAATTGAAGCAATTAGAACAGAATAAGCCGAAAAAATATAAACTATTAACGTTATAAAATTAGAAATTATGAAAATCATTGAAATTAAAGATCTTACTAAAATATATAATGGTACTTCACAGAAAGTTACAGCTGTTGATAATGTTAATCTTTCATTTGAGAGAGGCGAATTTACAGTAATTGTTGGCCCATCAGGTTCAGGAAAGACAACCTTGCTTAATATGATTGGGGGTCTTGACTCTCCTACTTCAGGATCTATATTTGTTGACAATACTGACCTTGCGACTTTATCACAAAAACAACTTGTCGATTTCCGACTCAATAACATAGGTTTTGTTTTCCAGTCATATAACCTTATTCCTGTATTAACAGCAAAAGAGAATGTTTCATTCATTATGGAACTACAGGGGAGATTAAAAAGAGAAATAATTGATAGGTCTCATGAAATATTAAATGAAGTTGGACTTGGAGACAGATTAGACAGCCGTCCTAATCAACTTTCAGGAGGACAACAACAAAGAGTTGCTGTAGCCCGTGCATTAGCCTCAAAACCTAAATTTATCATTGCTGATGAGCCAACAGCGAACCTTGATTCAAAGACTACCGAGAATTTGCTAGATATAATGGAAGAACTTAACAGGAAAGAGAATATAACCTTTATATTTTCAACCCATGACCAAAGAGTAGTAAATAAAGCCAAGAGAGTAATTGTAATTGAAGACGGGAAGATAGTAAAAGACGAAAAAAGATAGAAACATGAAAAAGTTTTTTCTTTTACTCACTTTAATGTTGTTTGTTTTCGGGCTAAGAGCTCAGGTCGTAACACTGAACGGGTATATCAAAGATATGGAAGGATTTTATTTCTTTGAAAAGCCTTTCTACAACCTGAAAGGAGAAGAGACTAAAAGTATAAACTATAATCTCTTACATAATAGATTAAATTTTAAAATATATCCAATTGATAATCTCAACCTTACATTTGAATTACGGAACAGGCTATATTCAGGCAAGCTACTTGAACAATTGCCCGGATATGCAGATATTATTGCTACTGATAACGGACTGATTGATCTTTCATGGAACATTTTTAATGAAGACAAATGGTTTCTTAATAGTTCGATTGACAGGGCTTTTATTGATTATACTTTAGGTAAATTTCAGATAAAAGTTGGAAGACAAAGGATCAATTGGGGAATAAATCTTGTTTGGAATCCAAACGATATATTCAATACTTTTTCCTATATGGATTTTGATTATGAAGAGCGCCCGGGTAGTGATGCGGTTTTGGTCACATGGTATCCTACCGGCTCTTCTTCAATGGATATCGCTTATAAAGCAGCAAAAAGCGAAGAAAATCGTGCTTTCGCTTTACGATATTTGTTTAATCTTTTTAATTATGACTTTCAATTTGTAGGAGGACAGGCAGGATATGATTATGTATTAGGAGGAGGATGGACAGGAAATGTGGGAAGCTTATCATTCAGAGGTGAGGCCTCATATTTTTTACCTAAATCAGATAAAAAAGATTTATCAGAAGAATCATTCAGTGGAACAGTATCACTTGATTACACATTTGAGAACTCTCTGTTTGTCATTGCATCTTTCCTATACAATAGTCAGGGTTCAACAGAAAAAGGAGAAAGTTTTTCGCTAATAAATCCGGCTATGGAATTAAGTGCGAAGAAACTTTCATATGGAAAATATGAAGTTTTTGGTCAGGTTTCATATCCAATTGGAACCTTAGTAAATACAAGTCTTGCTGCGATGTTAAATCCTGTTGATTTGTCAATGTACATATCTCCCGGGATCACTGTATCACTGCACGATAACTGGGAATTTTATATTACCTCACAGATTATGATTGGAGAAGAAAAGAGCGAGTATGCGGCTATGGGGAAAATATATTCTATGTTTGGCAGGCTAAGATGGAGTTTTTGAAAATATCAAAGAGTTGTAATTTATATTACAACTCTTTGATAATCTACAATTTTAGTGTGGAGAATATCGGAATCGAACTGATGATCTTTTGACTGACAGTGTAATAGATATATTCTATGTGCCTGATTATATAAATATTTAAAACATTGAAATTCTCAATTTTCAAAGTGAAAGTACAATGCTACACAGTAAATTTTAAAAAATTCTCTTAAATGAATGATCTCTTTGATTTAATGACAACGCAAGAATAAATAGAAGCGTTAAAAGCGATACAGCTATAACTGCATCGAAAGATAATCCAATAGTAACAGTTGGGAACTTGTTGAGTTTTTATTCAAATCTAAATCCCGTTACAGTTTTCAATAATAGTTACTTCCATATCTTGTGAAAGAAAAAATTAGAAAAAAGGCAAGCTGTTCACCCCTCTGATTTCTGATTTTGTTTTTTTATATTTGTTTATCTCTGTAACCTATTTTATAAACTTATGAAGAAGTTATTTTATTTATTTTTTGCACTAGCTTTTTGTAGCTGCGAATCAAACCCTGTTTTGACCATAGAAGGCGGACAGGTTCAAGGTGTAAAAGCCGATATTAAAGGCGTGTATGTTTACCGTGGAATCCCGTATGCGGCCCCTCCAATTAAGGGTCTTCGCTGGAAGGCACCTCAGCCTGTTGTCCCATGGGAAGGAGTGAAAATAGCGGATAAATTTGGGCATCCCGGTTATCAAGCTGTTCACTATCCGGGTGGTTATACTACTGAGTGGGGCTATGGCGACGAATCTCCCTATAGCGAAGATTGCCTCTACCTGAACGTCTGGACAAAAGCACCGGGAGAAGTTAACAAAAAGCTCCCTGTTGCATTGTGGATCCATGGTGGTGGCTACCGTGAAGGTTGGGGTTCTGAGCCTGAATTTGACGGACAAGAGTGGGGAAACAAAGATGTTGTGCTTGTTTCAATCAACTATCGTTTGGGTGTTTTTGGATTCCTTACACATCCTGAACTTTCGCAGGAAAGCCCAAATCATGTCTCAGGAAACTATGGCATCCTCGACCAGATTGAATCGCTCAAATGGATTAAGAAAAACATTGCACAATTTGGTGGTGACCCTGATAATGTTACAATATTCGGTCAGAGTGCAGGCGCAGGTAGTGTGAAAACACTCTGCGAGTCTCCACTTGCAAGGGATTTGTTTAACAAAGCCATTATCATGAGTGGTGGCGGTCTGACAACTGCTCCTGCCGGTGTGCCCGGTGGAATGCCTACCCCGCCAGCATCCGCAGCTCCGGGAACTCCAGGTGCATTTGCCGGGATGCGTTCATTTGTTCCCATGACTCTTGAACAGTCGGAATTGCTGACAAAAGAAATTATGGACTGGGCCGGACTTACGAGTCTGGAAAAAATGCGCGCTGCTTCTACCGAGACAATATACACTGTAGGAAGTCTTTACTCCGCAGTTACTGGCAAACGCGTTCGTATGACTGCTGCTCCAATTGTTGATGGATATGTTTCGCTCCAAAGTTTCAACGATGCCGCGGACGATAATAAACTGGCCAATATACCTTATATGATTGGTTATACCCTAAATGACATGGGTAATATGTCTGGGGGTATCGCAGCATTTTGTCTCAACCGTGAGGATGCAGGAAATAAGGCTTATGCATATCAGTTTGCACGTCCCCTTCCTACCGATG
>CAYUEI010000195.1:0-5592 GCA_964443445.1 uncultured Prolixibacteraceae bacterium
TATTATTATCATCAAAAATAGGGCTGATTGAAACTTCTTCCCAGAAAAGAGTACCATCCTTCTTCCTGTTGATTATTTCACCTTTCCAATCTTTGCCAGACAAGATTGTATTCCATAAATTAATATAAAATTCTTTACTGTGTTTATTTGATTTAACTATTCCGGAGCTTTTCCCAATTGCTTCTCCCATTATATATCCGGTTGTCTCTTCAAACTTGGGATTTACGTATTGAATTATCCCTTTTTTATCTGTAATGACTACAGAAACAGGCATTTGATCAATAGCATTATATAGAATTTTCAGTTGAAAGTCAATATTTTCTTTAAGCAGATTGACTTCAGTTTCTGCTTTTTTAACTTTGAATATCTCTTCTTTTAATTTCAAAGCAGTAGTAACAGCAAGGGGAAGTCTGTTGAGGTTGTGTTTGAAAACATAATCCCATGCACCTTCTTTAATGAGGTTTATTGCTTCTTCTTCATTAATTAATCCGGAAATAAAAATGAAAGGGATTAATTCACCTGTTTTCTGAACATCATGCAGTGCGTCTTTGCCAGTATAATTTTCAAGATAATAATCCGATAGAATTAAGTCAGGTTTAAAAAAGTCAATACAAGCAATCAAGTCATCCCTTTTTGAAACATGAGTAAAATTAAAATCGAACTCAATTTCTGACTCGAGTTTATTTTTTACAATTTCAGCGTCAACCTTACTGTCATCTAAAAAAATTATTTGATACTTTTTGCCAACCATCTCCACTTTTTTTTCTTTCCTGATGTTAATAATAAATTTTTAGAAATTTAGGGTTTTTATTTTAATTATGAAATTATTAAAATTATTTTGATACAACAAAAAAATGCCTTTTTATTTAGAAGGCAATAAATTTAAAATAATTTAATGGGCATTTCAGGTAATAAAAACTGTGTGCCAATTTAAAGGTACGACAAAGTATAATTATTACGTGATAAATAGGTATTTCAACCCTACCATATTCCTATCAAATACCATAAGAAATGGTCAATTATGGTATTTGATAGGAATATGGCATGAATGTGGTACGATTAAAATTTTCCTGATAACTTTTTCAGAAAAGACATAAGTAATTGTAATGTTTGGATTTATCATTATTGAGCTTTTTTATATGTTTATTATAGCCTTTCTAATTAAAATTTTGTATAAATGAACTAAGTGGTTTTATTATCTGTTTATACCATTGTCCTTGTATTAATAATTTGTGAACAAAACATTTAAGAATTAACAGTCAAATCAACAAAATCAGATAACTGATTATATTTGCATGGTTTGAAAAAAGGGTAATGATTTATCAAATACTTTTAATACAAACAAAATTAAGGAGTTATTTAAAACGATTTATAATTTTAAATTTTATTAATGATGACAAACAACCAAAAGCTTTTAGCATGGGTTAAAGAATGGGCAGACATTTGCCAGCCCAACAGTATTCATTGGTGTGATGGATCTGAAGAAGAGAACCAGAAATTACTTGATGAAATGGTGAAGTCAGGTACTGCAATTAAATTGAATGAAGAAAAACAACCAGGTTCTTATAGCTTTAACAGCGATCCAAGTGATGTTGCACGTGTTGAAAACCGTACTTTTATCTGTTCAGAAAAACAGGAAGATGCAGGTCCAACAAACAATTGGAAATCTCCGGCAGCAATGAAGGCAGAAATGCTTGAAAAATATAAAGGTTGTATGAAAGGACGCACTATGTACGTTATTCCTTTCAGTATGGGACCTCTTGGTTCAAATATTGCAAAAATTGGTATTGAAATTACCGATTCAGCTTATGTTGTTGTCAACATGAAGATTATGACAAGAATGGGCAAGGCAGTACTTGATGTTCTTGGAAATGATGATTTTATTCCTTGTGTTCATTCTGTGGGTTCTCCATTGGAACCGGGACAGAAAGATGTAAAATGGCCTTGTGCTCCAAATATTGATGATAAATATATTTCACATTTCCCGGAAACTAATGAAATCTGGTCATATGGCTCAGGCTACGGTGGTAATGCACTTCTAGGCAAGAAATGTCTTGCTCTTCGTATAGCTTCAAATATGGCTAAAAGAGAAGGATGGCTTGCTGAACACATGCTTATCATGGGTATTACAAATCCTAAGGGAGTTAAAAAATATATTGCAGCCGCTTTCCCAAGTGCTTGCGGTAAGACAAATCTCGCTATGCTTATTCCAACAATTCCAGGATGGAAGGTTGAAACTGTAGGTGACGATATCGCTTGGATGAAGTTTGACAAGGATGGTGTTTTACGCGCTATAAATCCTGAAGCCGGTTTCTTTGGAGTTGCTCCTTACACTTCAATGGAAACTAATCCAAACGCAATGTTAAGTGCTTCTAAGAATACAATTTTCACAAATGTAGGAGTTACTCCTGACGGTGATATTTGGTGGGAAGGTATTGGAACTGATGTTCCTGCCGGAACAATCAACTGGAAAAATAAAGAACATGATCCTGCAAGCGGTGAGCTGGTAGCCCATCCAAATGCTCGTTTCACTGCCCCAGCCGGTCAATGTCCTGCTGTAGATCCTGCATGGGAAGATCCTGCTGGCGTTCCAATTTCAGCAATCCTTTTCGGCGGTCGTCGTCCGGGTACTGTACCACTTGTTTACCAGTCTTTTAATTGGAATCATGGTGTATTCATGGGCTCAATTGTAGGTTCAGAAGTTACTGCAGCTGCTATAGGCCTTAAAGCTGGTGTCCGTCGTGACCCGTTTGCAATGTTACCATTCTGCGGATATCACATGGGCGATTATTTTGCACATTGGTCAAAAATTGAACAGATTGCTCCGGACAAGAGTAAGCTTCCTTTGATTTTCAATGTAAACTGGTTCCGTAAGAGCGCTGAAGGCAAATGGTTATGGCCTGGTTATGGTGACAATATTCGCGTTTTAGGATGGATTATTGACCGTGTACTTGGTAATGTTGACGCTGTTGAAACTCCTATAGGTTTCGTGCCTAAAAAAGAAGATATCAATATCGAAGGTCTTGCTGGACAAGCTGAAAATATGGATGAACTTCTTAAAGTTGATAAGTCAGCATGGCTTGATGAATGTGAACTTATTGCTGAACATCAGGCTCAGTTTGGAAGTCACCTTCCAAAAGAAATGAAAGAGCAGTATGAAGCATTAAAAGCTCGTCTTGCATAACTAATGTAATAATTACATATAAATAAAAAAGCCGGTTTGAAAGCCGGCTTTTTATTTATATTAAAAAAGTTGTCGCTTATGAGCGTGGATGAAATTGACTGATAGTATCCTTGAGATATTCACGGTCAAGATGAGTGTAAATCTCAGTAGTCAATATTGATTCATGACCAAGCATTTCCTGTACAGCTCTTAAATCAGCACCTCCATCAATCAGATGAGTTGCAAATGAATGTCTGAATGTATGAGGACTGATCTTCTTTTTAAGATCTACCTTTTCAGCAAGATTCTTGATTATTGTAAAAATCATAACCCTGCTTAGAATTTGCCCTCTTCGGTTAACAAATACTATATCCTGAGCACTTGGAGTTACTCTTAAAGTTTTTCTGTAGCCCTCAAGATATTTGTTAATTTCAGTTATCGCACGATTGCTTATTGGTACTAATCTTTCTTTGTTGGATTTTCCTTCAATCTTTACGTATCCCTGATCAAAGAATAAATTGCTCAA
This sequence comes from uncultured Prolixibacteraceae bacterium, assembly GCA_964443445.1. Lineage (GTDB taxonomy): Bacteria > Bacteroidota > Bacteroidia > Bacteroidales > Prolixibacteraceae > CAYMTR01. Next base: position 3,690 of record CAYUEI010000195.1, read on the forward strand.
CTTTAAATTTACAAGTTCTGATACCCTTAATCCACAACTATACAATGTTTCAAGAATTGCTTTGTTCCTTTGTCCTTCAGGTTTTTCAACTTCAATTGCATTGATGAGAGTGTCGATTTCATCCAGACTTAAAATATCAGGTAATTTTCTACCGATCCTTGGAGATTCCAACAAAGAAGTAGGATCACTGTTGATCTTTTCTTCTATAAGCAGAAACTTGTAGAAAGATTTAATACCTGAGATTGTCCTTGCTTGAGTACGCGGACTTACACCTCGTTCGTTCAACCATTCGATAAAACTTTTCAAATGATTTAATTTTACTTTCTGAGGAGTTATTCCTTTAAAAGTATTTTTTAAAAACTCCATTAACTTGTTTATATCATTGATATACGCGTTAATAGAATTTTGTGATAGGGCTTTTTCTAATCTTAAATAATCTTCAAACCCTTTAATGCTATCATCCCATTTCATAATTTATTTATTTTAGTCTAAAATATAAACAATTATCAATAATTTCGGTTCTGATAAATTTATTTTTTTTTAAACAATTTACTTTTTTATTTTTGAATATAAATAAATTTTTTGTGAAAAATGAAAATAATTATAATAAATGGTCCAAATTTAAATCTTTTAGGGGTTAGAGAAAAAAATATTTACGGTGGACAAAGCTTTGAAAATTACTTTCAGGAACTAAAAAAAATATATCCTGAGATAAAATTTGAATATTTTCAGTCAAACGTCGAAGGAGAGATAGTTAATCAAATACATAATTTTGGTTTCGATTCTAATGGAATTATTCTTAATGCCGGTGCATATACACATACTTCAATTGCAATACGTGATGCAATTTCAGGTGTTAAAGTTCCTGTTGTTGAAGTTCATATTTCAAATATTCTTACAAGAGAAAATTTCAGACATGAATCTTTAATTGGTCCTGTTTGCATAGGAAGTATTATGGGATTTGGACTTGATTCCTATAGACTTGCTGTAGAAAGCTTTTTAAAACCTTGATTTATCTCATGTCAATTACATCAACTCCCGGATTTTTCTTTGGGTCGAATGTAAATGTTGATGCCGGATAATTATTGGTAGTTACCATTGTTTTTACTTTTATCGTGTAAACATTTCCATCCTTGCCAAACATTTTGGCGTTCATGATTTGATTAGTCGCTTGGTCAATTTCGATTATCAACCTCGTAAATTCCATTTTATTGGTTGGAACCAGTTCTACTTTATGCGTCTTTTTTGAACCACTGGTGAACTCTCCCAGATATGTGTTTTTAAATCCTTTTTCATAAATGGTAAATATTGTAGCAGGGTTAATTGCTTCATCATCTCCGGTTTCAGCATTATTAACATTGACTTCTCCTGCATCTTTCATGTATGTCCACTGGCTTTTACCGTCTGAATAAATCTCGATTCCACTGAGCATCAATTTGTATTTGTCTTTTTGCAATATGAGAGAACCTTCGTTCGATTCCTTCAACCCGGCAGCATCATTTTGCATTATAAATTCAAATGTTGCATTTATACTTGGATAATTTTTTGTTTTTTCTGATACTTTATCAAGCACTGCTTTTGCTTTCTGATCTACCTGTGAGAATAATTGAAAAGATACTAAGCTGATGATTAATAATGATAACAACCTTTTCATCGTTTATTTTTTTAATTTTTAAATAGTAAATGATATTTATTAATACGGTTATAGTGAATTCAATTTCTGTTCCAAACTGTATTCATCCTGATAAAAAACTTTACGGGGCTTGCTTCCTTCACTTTGGCCTACAATTCCGGCAGCTTCCAGCTGATCCATAATTCTGCCTGCTCTGTTGTATCCAATCGAAAAGCGTCTTTGTATCATTGAAGTTGATCCTTGCTGATTAAGTACTACCAAACGGGCTGC
>CAYUEI010000196.1:0-5501 GCA_964443445.1 uncultured Prolixibacteraceae bacterium
TTTAGTTAGTAGCGCGTAGCAGAATCGAACTGCCATCTCCGGATTGAGAAACCGGTTTCCTAACCGTTAGAAGAACGCGCCATTTTTTATCAAAATTATGAAGACGAATTTAATGATAAAAAAATAAAAAGAGATTTAAAGAATGAAAATTGTTATTATTAAATATAATGCCGGAAATATTGAGTCTGTATATAATGCTCTACAGCGAATTGGTATATCTGCAGAAATAACCGGAGATCATAACAAGATTAAATCGGCCGACAAAGTAATTTTTCCGGGCGTAGGGGAAGCGAGCTCAACAATGGCATACTTAAAATATCACAAGCTGGATAAACTTATATTGGATCTTAAACAGCCTGTATTGGGTATTTGTCTCGGTCAACAGCTAATGTGCAAATATAGTGATGAAGGGAATGTTGATTGTTTGGGAATTTTCCCTGAAAAGGTAAGAAAATTTATACCAAATGCGGGAGAAGAATTTTTGACTAAAGTTCCTCATATGGGATGGAATAATATAAATTCTTTAAAAAGTCAATTATTTACTCCTGAAATGGACAATCAATTTGTTTACTTTGTTCACTCTTACTATGTTGAGACGGGAGAGGACACAGCTGCAATATGCAATTACATAAAACCTTTTAGTGCTGCCCTGAATAAAGATAACTTCTATGCAACACAGTTCCATCCGGAGAAAAGCCAAAAGGCTGGAGAAAATATACTTAAGAATTTCATTTCAATATAACAAGCATTAATATATCACTTATGATTAACATTATTCCGGCAATTGATATTATAGATTCCAAATGCGTAAGGCTATCACAGGGCGACTATGATAAAAAAATCATCTATAATGAAAATCCGCTTGAAGTAGCGAAACTCTATGAGGACATTGGCATTAGGAACTTACACCTTGTAGATCTTGACGGAGCAAAGGCAGGGCACATTGTTAATCACAAAGTTCTTGAGAGCATTGCATCTAAAACAAGCTTAATTATTGATTTCGGAGGAGGATTAAAAAGTTCTTCTGATCTTAAGATTGCATTTGAATCGGGAGCATCAATGGTTACAGGAGGCAGTATAGCAGTGAAGAACAGGGATGAATTTACAAAATGGATACAAGAGTATGGCTCAGAAAAAATCATACTTGGAGCAGACACAAAAGATAAAAAAATAGCCATCAGCGGGTGGCTTGAGACTTATGAAATATCAATCATTGATTTCATAGAAGGATACATAAAGGAAGGGGTTAAAAAAGTTATTTCAACAGACATCTCACGAGATGGAATGCTTACCGGTCCATCATTTGATCTTTATAAAGAGATAATTGAGAAAATTCCTGAAATTGAATTAATAGCAAGTGGAGGTATTTCTTCTATGGATGACATTTATAAACTTGATGAAATGAAGATTTCGGCAGTAATTGTTGGCAAAGCTATTTATGAAAATAGGATTACACTATCAGATATAAAAGAATTTAACAAATAAAAGTTGAAATTATGCTAGCTAAAAGAATAATACCATGTCTTGATATAAAAAACGGGCAAACAGTCAAGGGAATTAACTTTGTTGGAATAAAAGATGTTGGAGATCCAATTGAATTAGGTTCACTTTATGCAGAGCAAGGGGCAGATGAATTAGTTTTCCTGGATATTACTGCAACACATGAAGGGAGAAAAACATTTGTTGAACTGGTTAAAAAAATAGCCAGGCATATAAACATCCCCTTTACAGTAGGAGGAGGCATAAGCGAGCTTAAAGATGTTGAAGCATTGTTAAGTGCCGGTGCTGATAAAGTATCAATTAACTCTGCTGCTGTCAGAAATCCTGATTTGATAAATGAAATCTCTAAAAATTTCGGAACTCAGTTTGTGGTTGTTGCCATAGATGCAAAAAATATAAATGATAAATGGGTAGTAACAGTCAACGGAGGAAGAATTTCAACCGAAAAGGAATTGTTCAGCTGGGCAAAAGAATCAGAAGAAAGAGGTGCGGGTGAAATACTTTTCACATCAATGGATCATGATGGCACCAAAAATGGATTTGCCAATAAAGAACTAGCAATTCTTTCAGAAACATTAAAAATTCCGATAATTGCATCTGGAGGAGCAGGCAATATGGAGCACTTTGTTGATGTATTTAATATTGGTAAGGCAGATGCTGCGCTTGCTGCAAGTGTCTTCCACTATAAAGAAATTTCTATCCCTGATCTTAAAGGGTATTTAAGTAAAAATGGAATCAACGTAAGACTTTAAATTTAAAATAATGAATAATTTAAATGACAATCAGAAAGATATTTTATTCTTAACTAAACTGCAGGATTTTATTGAAACAAGAAAAAGTGAAATGCCTGAAGGATCATATACTACTTCTCTATTCAATTCCGGCACAAGAAAGATATCTCAAAAAGTAGGAGAAGAGGCCGTTGAGACTATCATTGGTGCAATGGCCAACGATGATAGCAATTTCATTTATGAAGGAGCTGACCTTTTATATCACCTGATCGTCTTGCTTACCCACAAAGGCTATAGAATTGAAGATCTGGCGAGGGAACTGGAACGCAGGCATAAAAAGTAAGTTTATTTTTGGAAGTAGGGTATTTTAAAATAAAAAACTGATCCCTGACCCAATTGCGATTCTACCCATATTTTTCCCCCTAACTTATTAACGTATGCTTTTGCTATTGGCAAACCTAATCCATTCCCTCCATGCGATCTTTGCATTGCACTCTCAACCTGATTAAATCGGTTGAAAATCATTTCGAAATTTTCTTCAGCAATTCCTATTCCGGTATCTTTCACAAAGAAAAGCATATCTTCATCTTCAATATTTACTCCAAATTGAATTTTGCCTTTATCTGTAAATTTAAAAGCATTGAGTAAAATATTAGATAATATTTGTTCAATTCGAACAGGATCAGAATATATCAATTGTTTATTATCAGTTAGAATACTCACAAGTTCAAACTCTATATTGCTGTCTTTTAACAAAATCGACATGCTTTTATACAGCCTTTCCATTAAAGCGTTTAACGAAAACGACTCCATCTTCAATTCAACATTTCCAGTATCTATTTTGGAAATTTCTATAATATCATCTATAATATGCAATAACTGAGTGCAACTTGATTGAATTATCTGCATATAATCTTTTTTCAATTCAGCGGGCAATTCTTCATCTTCAATTATACTAAGGAATCCCATAATAGAATTCATTGGCGTCCTTATTTCATGACTCATGTTAGCGAGGAAAGCAGACTTAAGTCTATTACAACTTTCGGCATATTCTTTTTCTTTTATTAGCTCCAGTTGTGTCTTCTTATGTTGTTCAATTTCATTATTCAGTTCATCATTCTTTTTTAAAAGCTCACCATTGCTATCAATAAGATTCTTAGTTAGTTTATGATTCTCTATCTGAAGCCGGTGAATCTTAATAGCACTGTCAATAGTACCTTGTATATCATCTTCATTCCATGGTTTTTCAACATACTGAAATATCTTTATTTCATTTACTGCATCCTTTAATATATCATAATCTGAATAGGCAGTTATCAATATTCTGTTAAGATCAGGGTACTTCTCAAAGGCCAATTTCAAGAATTCAATACCTGACATACCAGGCATTCTTTGGTCGGATAAAATCAAATCAATCTTCTCATTTTCTAATATTTTCAACCCCTCCATTGCGGATAGGGCTGTAACTACATTGTATTTCTTCCGAAATGTATTTTTAAAAATTCTTAGATTAGATTCCTCATCATCAACATAAAGGATTGTTGGTTTTTCCAGTTCATTCATGGTCTATTGCTTTTTTTATAATTTGACTTAATTCTTCTTCATTCCATGGTTTAGAAATAAACTTATATAATTGATATTCTTTAAAAGCCAAATCTATGTCTTCCGGATCACTGTATCCCGAAATAATCATACGCTCTGGAGGTATATGAGGGAATTCTTTCTGAACATACGATAAAAATTCAACACCTGTCATTTCGGGCATTCTCTGATCAGTAATTACTAAATCGATAGTGTTTAGTTCCATTAACTTTAGACCTTTTTTTGCTGAACTTGCAGTAAGTACAGTATAATCTCTTCTAAAAGTATTCTTAAATAATCTTAAATTAATTTCTTCGTCATCAATATATAATATTGTTTTCTTTGTATCACTCATAAATTCAAGCTTTATTTATTATACAAGGTAATAAAATTGTAAATATAGTACCTGATCTCAAATCACTTTCTACGTTAATTTTCCCTTTATGTTCCTGAATTATTCCATATGTTATTGATAGTCCAAGACCTACTCCCCCGCCAACATTTTTTGTTGTAAAGAAAGGATCAAAAATCTTCTCAATAATATCTGAAGGTATTCCCTTTCCTGTATCCTTAAAAATAATTTGTACGAAATCACCAGCCATTCTTGTTGTAATAGATATAATTCCTTCTTTCTCTATTGCATCAATAGAATTACTTAAAATATTAAGAAATGCCTGATTCAGTTTGCCGGGATAACATTCTATTTTTGGCAATTGCTCATAATTCTTTTCAATAGTAATATGGTTTTTAAATTTATTCCTTAGTAATAAAAGTGCAGACTCTATACCTTCATGTACGTCAAAAAGTTGCATAGTATCTTTATCTAATCGGGAGAAATTTCTCAATCCTTTTATAATATCTGAAGTACGCTCTGATCCCGTTTTAATATCTTCAAGTGTCTGAAAAATTATTCCAAGCAATTCAGTTAAATCAAATTCTTCTTTTACTTTGTTAATATTTTCAATAAGTTCCTCACTTCCGTAATTAACTATAACTTCATTTATTCTTTTATTAACACTCATCAATTCGTTGTAATCTTTTCTAAGACTATTAATACCGGTATATATGAAGTTAACCGGATTATTAATCTCATGAGCAATACCTGCCGTTAGAACACCTAAAGAAGCCATTTTTTCTGCTGATACTAACTGTGACTGTGTTTCACCTAATTTTTTTATTATTTCATTTAAATCGCCGTTTGATATCTCAAGTTCAAGGTTCATTCTTTCAATTTCTTCTTTTTGGTTTGAAAGGATACGATTCTTTTTAATTTTGTTTCTGAATGATCCTATACCGGAAAGAATAACTATCATTAAAAGGACTCCTGAAATAATAACCAGAATAATTAATTGTTTTTGTTTGTTAATAATCTCTTTTTGTTGATCCAATACAATATTTCTACTGGATATTTCAGTTGACAGACTATCTAATATTATTCTGCTTCTCTTTATCTCAAAATATTGTTGATCAATATAACTTTGCTGTTCAGACTGCTCAATCTTGCTTTCCTCCAACAACTTTGCCTGTTTCAATAATGTTTCATGTTTCTCCTTAATATTATATTCCCACTTCCCAATTTCAGTTCTTAAATCTTCAACTTCATCCTTTCCTTTTATTATAATTTCAGATTGTTTATCTAACAAATTCTTTTGCTTATCTAGTTTAAAATTCTGGCTATCTATCCTTGAT
>CAYUEI010000197.1:0-5381 GCA_964443445.1 uncultured Prolixibacteraceae bacterium
AAACTATGGAGCAAAATACGTCGATCAGGATGTTGTTGTTGATGAAGATCTAATTACTGCAAGAACCGGTGGGCATTGTAGCTTGTTCGCAAAAACAATCATTGAAAAAATGAAACTTAAATATTTATAAGCTATGAAACAACTAACCTGTATTCTTTTCCTTTCTGTCTTTTTCGTTTTTAGTTGTTCAGACAATAAACAGTCAGTAGTTCAAACAACTTTTGATGCTCCCGAAATGATAGAAATCCCGGCCGGCTCATTTACAATGGGGCAAATAATTGGCGATTTCCGACTTGGCTTTCCATTGCATACAGTAATAATTTCAAATAACTTCAAACTTGGGAAGTACGAAATTTCTAATGCTCAATATTGTCAGATGCTTAATTACGCTTTACAACAAGGTGAATTATCAGGCAACTATAAGCAAAATGTCGAAGTGAAAAATGCAAAAGGTGATTCACAGGTATTGTTGAATTTAGAAGCCGATTATAAAGGTATTAGGAATGAAATTTCTTTCTATAAAACAAAATTTATTGTTTCAGAAGGAAATGAAAAGTTACCTGTTGTCTATGTAACATGGTATGGAGCTGCATTTTACTGCAATATGCTTAGCCGTTATCAAGGACTTGAAGAAACATATAATCTTACTACCTGGAACACGAATTATGGCAGGGGTTACCGTTTGCCCACTGAAGCTGAATGGGAATATGCTGCCCGCTACCCCGATGGCAGGACTTTCCCTTGGGGAAACAGCATGCTGAACCTAAACCAAAATGCAAACTTTGGACTTAATACTGGTAAACTAAGTAATATTGATTTTTTTGAAAGTGGTAAAAGTCAACTTGGTCTTTTCAATTTGATTGGCAATGCAGAAGAATGGATTAACGATTTCTATTCTACTTATCCTGTCGATTCAATTACGAATCCAACCGGACCGGCAGAAGGGGTTTATAAACAAAAGCGCGGCGGTAGTTGGTACAAACATGATAATAATTTGCCTTTCAGTGCATACCGTTACGATACTAATTATCAATATACTTACTATTTTGATATTGGGTTCCGCGTTTGCCTGTCTAATTAAATTCTTGTTCACAAATAAAACAACTATATCTATGGAAACATTTCGTTATATAAAAGATGTTGAAAAAAAAGAGCTGTTTAAAGGCGTTATTGGTCAATATTTAGGCAGTGGTCAAAACATGAATGTGATGCATTGGAATTTTGAAGACAATGTTACATTGCCTGAACATCATCACGAATCGGAGCAATTTGGCTACGTAATAAAAGGAGGGTTTAAGGCTACAATTGCCGGAGTTACTAAATTACTCGAAGCTGGCGATTATTATTTTATTCCGTCAAACGCTTCACATTCATTTACATCGGTAGGTGAAACAGAAGCCATTGATGTATTCAGCCCTATTAAAGAAATCTATTAAATCAAATTAAAATCATAAAATTCAATACTATGAAAAAAGTTTTAGTACTAGCAAGTAATTATGCTTTTTGGGCAGAAGAACTTCAAGCTCCATGGGATGCCCTTAAAAAAGCAGGGCATAATGTTACATTAGCCACTTACCTTGGCAAAAAACCTCTGCCGATTGCAATGAGTATGGATCCTGATTTTATTGACGGGTACCAGAATGTAAAAGTAAATACCCCTGAAACGGTTGCCCGTACTAAAGAACTATTGAGCAACGGCGAACTTGATAATCCTAAGAAGATTAGTGAAGTAAACATCGAAGACTACGATGCATTGGTAATGACCGGAGGTCCGGGTACACCTCTCGATATTTGTAATAATCCTGCTGTACACCGTATGATATTACATTGTGTAAAAAACAACAAGTTAGTTGGTGCAATTTGTTATTCAGTTGGTGCATTGGCTTTTACGCGCGATCCTGAAAACAATTATAAAAGTGTAATTTATGGAAAAACAGTTACTGCTCATCCACGTAAATGGGACTTTGTTGATTTCGATTTGACTTACAGCCTTGTTGGTACAACTCCCGACAACAAAGGAACAGATGTAATGACTCCTGGGTTTTTAATTCCGCTTCAGGATATTGTTGAAGATGCGGTAGGTCCTGATGGTAAAGTACTTGCCGACGATATGGCAACACCTCAGAATCCTTGCGTAGCTGTCGATTTTCCTTTTGTTACTGGACTTTCGGTTGAGTCGTCGGTTGAATATGGAAAACAACTTGTAAAAGCACTCGAAAAATACTAAGAAAAAGAGCAGTATTAAGCAAACATGAGCGATCCAATCTTTAATAAAGATTTGTGTACAGGCTGTGGTACTTGTGTTACAGAATGTAATTTAATTGGTATTGAGAATTTAGGGAGAGGAAATGTCCCTAAAATAAAAATATCCAATCTATGTATTGCATGTGGCCATTGTGTAGCTGTGTGCCCCAATGATGCAGTTACTCATCCCGATTTTGAAATGAGTAACTGCCATAGGATTGGTGAAATTGCTCAACCTGAAGCATTAGCTGAATTGTTCAAAGCAAGGCGATCGGCCAGAGAATTTAAAAACAAAACTATTGAAAAAGCTGTTATTGAAGATATTATTGATATGGCTGTGTATGCACCATCAGATCTTAATTCACAGAACCGGTATTTTTTTGTTCTGACAGAACCAGAGAAAATTAATGTCCTTGAAGCAGCTATAGTTGAAGGCTTTACTAAATATATTGAATCGGCAATTAAATCGGGATTAACCGAAACTTCTCCTCAGATTTTGCTAAGTCGGGAAATTGTAAATGATTTCGAAAACGGAAAACATCCGATATTTAGGAATGCCCCTTGTTTGATTTTCATTTTTGGACCAAACGAGACCGAATCCCATTTTGCTTATTTCAACGCTATAACAGCCAACGCATATATAATGCTATATGCCAGAAGTTTGGGACTTGAAAGTTGTGTAATTGGAAGGGCAATGTATGATACAAACGAATTAGCAAAATATTTGGAAATACAAGAAAATTTTAAAATTTACTCGGTGCTAGCCATTGGTTATCCAAAGGCAAAATACAGGAAAACTGTTGACCGAAAACCTAAAAAAGTAATTTGGAATTAAAACTTATTAATATGAATATTGGAGATCTTATAGTTGAATATCTTGAAACGGTTGGTGTTGATACTGTATTTGGCGGTTCGGGACAGTCGGTTTCTTCACTTTTATTTGCTTTAGATAAATCTAAAAAAATCAAAACAGTTATTCCACGTCATGAGCAAGCCGCTTCATTCATGGCCTGTGGTTATTCTATGTACTCCGATAAGTTGGGAGTTTGCTTTTCAACAGCAGGCCCGGGAGCAGTGAATTTACTTTCGGGATTGGGGGTTGCATACTCCGACTCGTTACCTGTAATTTCGTTTCCGGCATATACACCAAAGGCTATGCGCGGCAAAGGAGATCTGGGTGATACCTCCGGTAAAAACCGAACCCCTGACGGGCAAGCACTTTTCTCAGCAGTAACTAAAAAATCGTTTATACTGGAAGAACCTTCACAAGCTTGTGATATTCTTGAACAAGCTATTAATCTTGCCTTCGAAGGTCGCCCAGGTCCGGTAAACGTTCATGTTGATTACAGTATATTTGATGAAGAAGTACCAAATTACAGGCCTTTAAATTTTCATGTAAAACCGGTACTGCCAAATCAAGCGGAATTAGAAAAGATTGCAAATGCATTATTTGATGCTTTTAAATCCGGAAAAAAAGTAATGCTTATTGTTGGATATGGGTGTATCAGAAGTCATGCTGAAGCTGAATTACTTGCTTTTATTGAGACCTTTAACATACCTTTTTGTTCAACGATGGATGGTAAGGGAGCTTTACCCGAGACACACGAGCTTTGCCTTGGAACTTTCGGCACTTCTGGCGATCCGGGAGTGAAACAATTCTTTAAAGGAACAGATGTTGTTCTTGCTATAGGCAATTCATTTGCTAAATGGAACACATGGAAGTTCAAAGATACTCTGTTCGATAACAAAACTTTAATTCATATAAATATTGATCCAAACGAAATACATAAGGTATACAAAGCGCAGTTTTCTATTGTGTCCGACGCTAAGCCTGCAATTGTTGCCCTTCACAAAAATCTGATTGAAATGGGTGTGCAAAAACAAACTGTTGTTGCCGAAAAAAACAAATTCTACGATCAGGAACTGGTTCAGACAGGCACAAAAATACACCCTGCTATGCTGGTTAGAGAAATTTCACGACTATCGCCTGAAAAGAGTATTATACTCGGAGATGCAGGCGGACACATGCTTTGGCTGCATGCATATCTGTCGCTTGATAAGGGGAAAAACTATCAGAACCCCGGAAGTTTTGGACCTATGGCAGCAAATGTAAATGCTTCCATAGGTGTAAAATACGCAAATCCCGATCGACCGGTTATCGTTGCTTGTGGCGATGGCGATTACCAAATGGCTGGTTTTGAATTAATGACGGCAGTTCAGAATAATATTCCAGTTGTGTGGGTTATTTTCAATAACGAAGAATATAACATCATTAAATATTTCCATCTGAGATCTCGCCAGAGAGAGGTTTTTAACCATTTCTCAAACCCCGACTTTGTAAAATATGCAGATGCTTGCGGAGCTCAAGGTTTCAGGGTCACTAAAATTGAAGATTTTGAAGCTGCTTTCAATAAAGCACTAAGTCTTGGAAAACCAGCAGTGATTGATGTAGTTGTCGATCCTGAAATATATCCGCCTTTTGTGGCTTTCGACGATTAAAACCTTAATGTTAAGCGATGAATAAAGTTAAAATCAATTTTTGGCTCAACCAGATAATAGGCACATTCCTTTTCATGGCAGGAGTGTTTGCGTGTTATATTGGTGCTCTGCAACAAAAGCCCTGGCTGGGAATTGTAGTAGTGTTCGTCATTTTGCTTTTAGATTTGTTACAACATAAACAACTCATTATTCAGAAACTTAAATTGGTTGCTGTTGTAACAATTGCCGCTGCATTCATAGAAACATTGCTGATACTTACTTCAGTTTATTCAGTTACCCCAACATCCCGTTTGCTCAATACTCAATTAATTGTCCCAATTTGGATACTGGCTTTATGGATAAATTTCAGCGTCAGAGTGATTTCTTACCTTGCATTTACTCGTGGCAAACATCTAATCAACGGACTTTTGGGAGTTATTTTTGCTATTCTGATATTCAGATCGGGACACCGCTTTGGTCTTGTTGACCTGAATTATGGCATTTATAGCCTCATTATTATTGCATTAGCCTGGGGCATTTTTGTCCCCTTTATTTATATTTATGCAAACCGATTATTCCCAGTTTTAAAAAAATAATAAAAGATATGGATATAAATTTCACATTTTCTGATACCATTGCCGGATATATTACCGATTTTA
>CAYUEI010000198.1:0-5368 GCA_964443445.1 uncultured Prolixibacteraceae bacterium
TCGTTACATGCTTCGGAAGATAAAGAAAAAGCAAAGATAATTCTCAAAGCAATGTTTGAGGGGATTGTTGATTTTTGTCCTCTCGATTTGTATACAAAAAATGGAAGAAAAATAGCATCAGAAACTAAAGTTTCATTCGGAACCTGGGATAACAAGAAAGCACTGTTTGGAGTTTCCAGAGATATAACTGAAAGGAAAAAATCTATAGAATTAATCGGGAAGAGCGAAGAGAAGTACCGCAACATATTTGAGAATATTCAGGATGTTTATTTTGAAGCGGATATGGAAGGAAAAGTAGTTGAAGTAAGTCCATCCATTGAAATTCTAAGCAAGGGTATGTTCCAGAGAGAAAATTTTATCGGGAAGAATATAAACGACTTTTACCTAAACTTAGAGGAAAGAGAGGTTATGCTAAATAAATTAAAAAGCAAAGGTTGTATTTCAGACTATGAGATAAATTTAAAAAATATTGATGGTTCAATCATAACATGTTCCATCAGCTCCAAATTACTCTTTGAGAAAAATGGCAATCCAAAAATGATTGTAGGTTCGTTGAGAGATATATCAGAAAGAAAGAGATCGGAAGATGATTTAGTTATAGCAAAAGAGAGGGCAGAAGAATCGGACAAATTAAAATCAGCATTCCTTGCAAATATCAGTCATGAAATAAGGACTCCGATGAACAGTATTTTAGGTTTTGCAGAATTGTTATCAGAGCCTGATGTTTCACCTGAAGAACAGGGAAAATATCTTAAGGTTATTGAACAAAGTGGCAGAAGGATGTTGAATATTATAAATGACATCATTGATATTTCGAAAATTGAATCAGGACAAGTTACTCTCAAATCAGAAGAGATATTTTTAAATCAAATGATAAAAGACCTTGAGATATTTTTCATGCCGGAAACCAGATCAAGAAATATTTCAATCAAACATCATTGTGGTCTTTCGGACGAAGAAAGTATGATAATAGCCGACAGAACGAAACTGGTTCAGGTAATGACTAATCTAATTAAGAATTCTTTAAAATTCATAGAATCAGGATTTATAGAATTTGGTTATGAAAGAAAAAACGATTTTATAGAATTTGTCGTAAAGGACACTGGGCCGGGTATAAATAATGAAATCATAAATCATATTTTCGATCGGTTCAGGCAGGGTGATATATCATATACTAAATCGCAGGAAGGTGCCGGATTGGGTCTTGCGATTTCAAAATCCTATATAGAACTTATGGGCGGGAAAATTTGGGTAGAGAGTGAAGTTGGTAAAGGAAGTACCTTCTATTTCAAAATACCTTTTAAGAAATGAGCCAGGAAAAGAAAAACAAATCAAATGAAGATGCCGACAAAAATGAGTTGAAACACATCAACAATTGTCTGAAGGATTCAAACGAAAAAATCAATTTCATACTTGATTCTACCAAAATTGGTTTATGGGAATGGAATATTCAAACGGGTGAGATCAACATCAACGACCAATGGGCAAATATTTTAGGTTACAAAGCGGAAGAACTGATGCCCTTTTCGCTTGAAAAGTTAAGTTCATTTTGCAATTTTGAAGACTTACCTGATATTGAAGGTCAACTTAAGAATTTTCTAATAAGTAATATTTCTGTTTTTGAAATTGACTTCAGGATAAAGCATAAAAACGGAAATTGGAGATGGGTACAATACAAAGGCAAGGTTTTCAAACGCGACGAGCTTGGAATACCTTTAATTTTAATGGGTATACAGCAGGATATCACAAAAAGAAAAAATCTTGAAGAAAAATTTAAAGCCATATTTGAAAACAATGCTACTCCTACTGTAATTATTGATAAAGATCAAAGGATTTCTATGGTAAATGATGCCTATTGCAATATGAGCGGATATACCAAAGATGAAGCAATTTTAAAAAAATGGACTGAACATATTCCTGAAGAAGAGTTACCGTTTATACTTGAGCTCAACAAAAAAAGGTTAGAAGGTTCAGTTAATTCGCAAAGAAGTTATCAATTGAATTTCATAAGAAAAGATGGATCCGTGAGGCATGGATTGGCTCATGTTTCTATGCTACTTTCATCTAAAAAAATGGTGGTCTCATTTCTTGATATTACTAAGCAAAAGGAAGCTGAAAAGGCTTTACAAAAAAGTGAAATGAGATTAAAGACTGCCCAGGTAATTGCTCACATAGGCAATTGGGAACTTGATCCAAAAACATTTAAAATATGGTTGTCAGATGAATCAATTGAAATATTAGGACTTGAAAAAGGTGTATTCAAATACCCTCTTGAGATAATAACTAACCTTTTATTGGACTCAGATGATAAATTTATTAAAAGGCCCAAAAATTTTGATAATTTAAATAAAACAGATTTTACAAAATTTAAAGAGGAGTTGAAAATTAAAAGACCCAATGATGGTGAAATACGAAATGTTGACATAATAACTGATGTACTATTTTCTCTAGATGGAAAACCAGAAAAAATTATAGGAATTATTCATGATGTAACTGATCAAAAGAAAATGCTTCAGTCGCTAAAGGAAAGTGAAGAGATTCACCGATTGATGTTTGAAACATCTCAGGAGGGGATACTTATTGCTCAGAATATGAAGATAGTTTACTTTAATCCAATGATTAAAGAGGTGTCCGGATTTGAAGAAGAAGAGTTAAGAAAGATAGATTTCATTGATTTAGTTCATCCCGATGATAAGAAAAAAGTAAAAGAAAATTACAGGAAAAGGTTGAATAATGAAGATGTTGATAAAAGATATGAATTCAGGTTTATAAAAAAGGACGGTTCGGTAAGATGGGTTACTATGACAGGTGCAAAGCTTGACTGGAATGGCAAACCAGCATCATTTAATTTCATCACCGACATACATGAACAAAAAAATGCCCTCGAAAAGTTAAGTCAAAGTGAAGAGAAATACAGAATTATCACGGAAAACGCTTCAGATGTCATCTGGGTTATGAACTTCGACAAGAAAAGGCTGACCTATATTAGTCCGGCAATAAAAACATTACGCGGATATACAGTAGAAGAAGCGCTGAATGAAAACTTTTACGGAAAAGATTCTAATGAAACAAACAGGAGGTTAATATATCACTTGGAAAAAGACCTGGAAAAATTCAAAGCCAACAATAAAAACAACTATTTTATTGAAGAGATACTACAGGAATGTAAGGATGAACGTTTGATATGGATAGAGATATCGTGCAGGTTTAATTATAACAAAAATGGTGATCTAGAGGTCATTGGTGTAAGCAGGAATATTGAAGAAAGGAAAAAGATGGAAGCTGCCATATTAAAAAATGCCAGAAAGCTAAGGGAACTAATTGCAACAAAGGATAAATTCTTCTCCATTATATCACATGATTTAAGAAATCCCATAGTTACCTTGATTGGCATGGCGCAAATGATGGCTGATGAAAAAGCTGATTTCTCAAAAGAAGAATATCTCGAATTATCTAAATACTTCTACAGTACATCGACTGCAACACTGGGATTGCTTGAAAATCTTCTGCAATGGTCGAAAATACAAATGAACGGAATGCAGTTCTTCCCTGAGAAAATAAAAGTAGAAGAATTTTTCAACACCTGCGATCCTTCAACTATAGAAATGGCCAGAAAAAAAACTGTAAGTCTGGAAATGAAATGCCAACCGGGAATTATTGTAACAGCCGATGAAAACATGCTTCATTCAGTATTAAGAAATCTGGTCACCAATGCAATAAAATTTTCACATAGAGGAGGCACCGTGAAGATTGAAGCAGAAAAGCATGGTGAAAAGGTAAGATTTTCAGTATCGGACAATGGTATCGGTATAGACAGAGACAGAATGATGAAGCTTTTCAGGATAGATACTAATATTTCAAGGCCAGGAACAGAAAATGAGCCTAGCACTGGGCTGGGGCTTATATTGTGTAGAGAATTTGTAGAAAAACATGGCGGTGAAATATGGGCAGAAAGCATTGTAAATAAAGGGACTACGTTTTATTTTACTGTCCCTGATTCCTCAAAAAGGATGGCATATAATTAGATTATTAGGAAATGAAAAATCAACTTTTCTTATAAAAAAAGCTTGCTACTCAACCATATAGATATTGGCTTTTATTTTTAACCATTCATTTTTCCATTCTTTAGATACTACCCTGCAAAAGAATAATTTACCTGCATCCATTAGCCTGGAACAAACCAAATTCATGTCTGCTGGTACAAAGCCAATACGCACATTGTCACAGTAGATTGCAATAGCAAACTTATCATATTTGTTGTTAGGTTCCCTTTTCATTGTAAGAACCTTCTCTGAGACAACTGAACTTTCAACTGATTCAATATCATCACAATATGAAGTGCCGGCAATAACAATTTCAAGTAAGAATATTTCTTGTCTGAATGGTTCGATTACAGCATCCTTGCCACTTAAAAGTGCAAGTAATCCGGGAGTTACAGGTATAATTGACTCATTCATCGATCATTAAATTTATAATGTTGATATAACCGGAAATTTCTTCTTCAAACGATTCAATCTTAGATTTAATTTCTTTTTGCTTATCGACAATGTATTTTTCATCGAAAATAAACTCTTTAATATTAAAAGGGAAAGTTTTATCCATCTGAGAAAGTTTTCCCTTCAACAATTCAATATTTTTTTCAAGATGTTCAATTCTATTTTTTTTGCTATCTGGAGTTAAGTACAATAAATTATCATTTTTCGATTCATCCAGAAAAAGAAGAATATTTTGAAGATCAGTCAAGCGGTTAAGCTCATAAGCAGCTTTTACATTGACAAATAGATCTTTTTCCTCCTCTTTCTGATTTGGATGAAGATCAGGATGAAGTCTTTTGCAAAGTACCCTGAAAAGTTCCTTTAATTTTTTTGCTTCATCTTCGGGGATAAGATGAGAAAGACAATTTTTCGCATCATCAAGTGCAGCCGATTGAGCTTCAATCTGAGCATAATAATCTTTCATCCGGGAGTTGAGCAAATTTTCAATTTGAAATAAATCAGGTTTTTCATCTCTATTAATAGCAGCCTGAATTAACTTCATTTTCATATTTAGTCGTGCTGCTTCAGTTTGTTTTTTTAGCGATTCAAGCTGAAGATGTCCTAATTTTTCAAGATAAAGTGATGTTAGAATAATAGATTCATTTTCCACCATATCCTTATGTCGGGTATAAAGATCTAAAAATTCGAGGTGCAGCTGTTCAAGTCTGACAGTTAATTCCTGATCATATCCGGATAAAGAAGGCAGGTTACAGTTCATGTCGGGTGAAGATAGTCAGAAAATATTATTAAAAAAAATGTCCCCTAAACTAATATTATCAGGCTGGTAAGTGTTTTTTTTAATCATTTTTGAAAGAAAGTGATCCTAGCGGGAT
>CAYUEI010000199.1:0-5350 GCA_964443445.1 uncultured Prolixibacteraceae bacterium
TGCCTGCCACATGAAGAAGAAAGGCTTCTTGCCCTTGATGGGTTTAAGCTAATATTCAAATCAAAGGACTTTATTCTTTTAATGATTATATTTTTCATAGGATTAGGCGTCTTCAATAGTGTAACTACCTGGATCGAAAATATACTCGGTCCCAGAGGGTTTTCACCAACCCAGGCCGGAATTACCGGTGGAGTTATGATTGTAAGTGGAATTATCGGAGCACTTGTTATTCCAATTCTTTCTGACCACCATATGCGAAGAACTCCATTTATAATAATCGCTCTTTCGGGCGCAACAATTGGACTTGCAGGAATTACTTTTGCAACTAATTTTCCTATATTACTTGTTTCTGGAGCAATTCTCGGTTTTTTTCTCCTTAGCTCAGGACCGGTAGGTTTTCAATACGGAGCAGAAATTACTTACCCTGCATCTGAAGGTAGTTCAAACGGCTTACTTTTATTAATTGGACAAATTTCAGGTATTGCCCTGATTTTTGGGATGGACAGCTTTAAATCGCCTGAAAATGGCTCTATGACCAAATCAATGATATTGCTTTTGGTATTGATGGTTATAAGTATATTGATTTCAACAAGACTCAGGGAATCAACTATAATTTCAGACAGAAAGACTGATAAGAATACAGAAAAATGATAGAAAAATAAAAACACCTGATCATGAATAAAGCTACAACTGTTTTAGCAGGCATCCTCCTGATTACATTATGCTTTCATGCAAGAGTTGCATGTACTCAGGATGTCACTTCTGATTCAGTAAAATTGGAAAAGATCAGGTTTATCGAAGAGAGCCTCAGAAAAGATGAACAGAAAACCCGTTTATGGTGGGATGGCTGGCTTATTGCTTATGGCGCAGCAACAGTAGGGCAAGGGGCAGTTTATTTTATCAGCAATGATAAAAACACAAAGCAGGATATGGCTTTAGGTGCTGTTACAACTATGCTGGGCTTTGCTAATCAATTTATTTCTTCGTTAAAACCAACAAGGGACTTTGAACGACTTGAACTTCTACCTTCCGATAGCTCTACTGAAAAAGACCAAAAACTTCAAATTGCAGAAGAACTCCTTAAAGATCACGCCCGTTGTGAAAAGCTGGCCAGAAACTGGCAGTCACATGCACTTTGCGGTGTTGTAAATATTGGTGGAGGACTTATTACCTGGCTTGGCTTTAAGAGGACTATCTGGGACGGACTTGCTAATTTTGCTTTGAACACGGCAATTACTGAAGCTCAAATATGGACTTCACCTTTACGTGCCAAAAAGGACTATCAGAATTATATCAAAAAGTATGAGAGCCCCGAAAATTCACTTTCCTATAAACAGGAAATAAATTGGTACTTAAATGTTTTCCCCGGGGGAGCTGGTTTGAAAATTGTTTTTTAAAACCATTCCTTTTTAATTATCTGAATATAATAGTTGATCGAAGATCCATTCCTGGAAATTATTCAGAAATAATATCACAGAAATTTTCAAATTTGATTTTCCAGTCTTGGGGGAATCCTCCATTAACTGCCATAAAAGCAACCGAAGTGAGTAATGCACCATTTCCGGGAAGGTATATTTCAAGATTTGAATCCTGATAATTATGGCCATTAAGCAGATATGTATTTTTAACTTTATCCATTAATAATAAATCAATTGCCTTTTCAGGTTTTCCTAAAACAGCTGCACACATTGCTGCCATTGGAAAATCCCAGCCCCAGCACGATTCCCAATCCCATTTATCCAAGACCGAATTGAACGATTTTTCTAATATCGCCTTGTCAGTGTAATCAGTCAAAGGAAGAAACCCGGCTATCCCAAGTACAATCGGATGATCAGTCAGATAATGTTTATTTCCATAAGAATCAACAGCAGTCTCAGAAAACAGGTATAGACTATCTTTCACTGGTAATGGCGAAAGTTTTTTTAATACTTCTCCCCATTTTTCATTCTCTTTCATACCAAGTAAAGTCCTGTATTTTTGTGCAATAGATAAAGCCCATCTCCAATAGGCCAGTTCAAACACAGGATTAATGGTAGTTTCCGGATTGAAACGCTCCTGAGCAGGAATAACTGCCGGACCTAATACATATCTGTCTTTCCCTCTTTCATAACGTGAATATGAAGCCATAAAACCGGCAGTTGCCTCGATAAGAGGAAAATACTTCCTGATGATGCTAGTGTCGTTATTGCTATATCTGTAAAGTAGTTCAGTAAAATAGATTATATGAGGTTGCTGCCAGATCAAAAAGCTTCCTATCGTACTTGGACTTTCATCCCCTGACGGATCAGTCATTTTAGGCCAGCGTACACCTTCATAATTTTGCAACTTTGCAGTAGCCAATGCTTTATCATATATTTTGAAATAATAATCCAACTGCTTTTCAATCAGGTCTGCCCTCCCCCACATGATAAAATGCGAAGCATGCCACCAGTGCATCTCAAGATGAAACTTACCATACCAGCTATTTTGGGTCAGTCCCGTTTCCTGAGGTGGTAAAGTTCCTGTACATTGAATTTTAGTAAGATATTGGGATAAAACTACCCTTCTCTCCAATTCATTGGCCCTATCATCTTTACAGTCTGAAAAGTCAACTGCTGCTCCACTCTTCCAGAATTCTTCAAACTTATCACGACTATTCCTATCAGTTTCATCAAATGCAGACAACCCGTCATTGGTTTCTTTTTCAGAAAAATGAAAACTTATTTTAAACTTATTACTTTCTGCCAAAGGTTTTATGATGTAAGAATTCTTAAGATTGTCTTTTATTTCTGCTTTCCCTTCCCATTCAACATTAGTATAATACTCAGCAGAATCAAGATTTCTTTTAATTATCAATCGGTTTTCAGATTTGTCAACAATAACTGAAGAATAAACACTATCAATAATAGTTGAATATCCGGGATTAAATTTAGTCATGCCGGGGAAAGGATATTGCAGCTTTATTTTCATTTTTCCTGATTTAAGCATCTCTGATTCAATCATAAAAGAAACAATATCTTTATCCTGATGGCAAATCGTAGTAACTTGAACTGTTTCACCTTTATATTTAAACCTGCTTTTAACGGTACCTGTCCACAGATCCAGAGTTTGCTGTACATCAGTTATTTGGGAAATATCAGTTTTATCTTCATCATTAAAAAGAAGTCCGATTAATCCAAGATGAAGCCTGTGAGGATTTTGCCTGAGCCATTCGCTTGCTTTGTATTTCCTTTCACCATCGTTTTCTGAAAACTGATAACAATAAGAAACTGAATCACTTCCCGACCAATACTTTTTCAATACATCATTTAATGTGAATTTCTCAGGATTTGGAAAAGAATGCCAGCCCCATTGTGACATTGTACCTAATGAAATACCTTGTTCATAAAACTCAGGAAAGGTTTGCATCCCGGTAATATCAGCAGTAAAAGCAAATTCACCGTTTCCAACCGTCAGTGAGTTCAAAGGATTAATCTCAGTATTAGAAATATTATGGCGGGTAACAACTTTATATCTATCGATTCGATTCCTGATATTTGCATTACTACAAGAAACGAGCAAAACCAATATAAAAGGAAAGAATTTATGCATGCCCGATTATTGTTTTTTGAGAACAGATATCAGCTCAAACAACTCCCAATCAACAATATCATTAAATTCTCTTTTAGTAGGGTTTATTATATATTGCTCGTCTTCAGCATTTAAAGTATCAACATCAACAATCCTTGACAAATAACTTATTGATCTCGAGTCACCATTCAGCATGTATAAAGCCAGCTTATCTTCATAAAAGTTAGCCATATATACATCGTAATATTTGCTTTCCTTAAAAGTGGCAAAATAAAAGTCTTTATAGAATTTTACAATTACCTGAGTTGAATCAATAATCTCAGAAGATAATGAATAGAATTCTCCGTTTATCTTTATAGAATCCTTCAGTACAACTACATCAAGAGTTGAATCGGCATATTCTCCAATCACATCTTTTGAAAATGTTTTAACAAGCTTACCATTAAGAGGCTGAGGAGTTTTAAAATAAACCTTTGCGCAAGATGTTAAAGCTATCAACAGTAAAGGGATAAAATACTTTAGCTTCATAATTTCTTTTTATAATGTCCCTAATTTAGGAATTATTTCTTTCTTTTACTCCTACTTCGTATCACAATCGTACCAGATTCGTACCACATAGCCATCAAACACCATAAGAAAATTTTCTTATGGTGTTTGATGGCTATGTGGTACGAATCTGGTACGAAAGAGGTAGCTTGCAATTACTAGTATAAATAAAAAAAAACACTCCGGATATTTCCAAAAGAAAAATATCCGGAGTGTATATAAAAATATTACGGAGTGGAAATTAACTTATACAATTAAACTTCCCATGTATTGCCACTTTTAAGCAAATCGTCCATGCAGGTAAACTTTCTATTTATCTGAACTTCAGAAATCTGATTTGTCATTTCTTCATCATAAACATAATCTTTAACTGCACGGATAACCCCAAAGGCAACGGGCATATCAGGAAAGCACATATCAATCAGCGAAGATTGAATATTGCTGTCGCGATCGTATGCATCATGAACAAGAACATCTTCGAGGGTATAGTTGTCCTGACCAATTGTTACTGGTTTCAGCTTACCTTTTTCCATGACGAGGCCTTTATCCTTGTTAACGCCGAAAATCATTTTTTCGCCATGTTTCAGAAAAATCTGGCGATCTTCCCTATTTTCAGCCTTAGTTATCTCTTCATGGATTCCGCTATTGAAAATAACACAGTTCTGGAGGACCTCAACAACTGAAGTACCTTTGTGTAAAGCAGCTTCTTTAAAAACTTCCTGGCTCATTTTAAGGTTTCCGTCAATTGTACGGGCAAAGAAAGTGCCTCTGGCTCCGACAGTAAGTTTCCCGGGACTGAAAGGATCTTCCACTGTTCCGAAGGGAGAAGATTTGGTTTTAAAACCTCTGTCAGTTGTTGGAGAATATTGTCCTTTAGTCAAACCATAAATCTTGTTATTGAAAAGGATAACATTAATGTCAACATTTCTTCTGACCATGTGAATGAAGTGATTACCTCCAATCGCAAGCGCATCGCCATCGCCGGTAATTTGCCAAACGTGAAGATTTGGATTTGCGCATTTTACTCCCGTTGCAATAGCCGAGGCCCGGCCATGGATAGTATGAAAACCGAAGGTGTCCATATAATATGGCAAACGGGAAGAGCAGCCAATCCCTGAAATAACAGCATAATCGGCTTTTCTTTTACCAAGATCGGCCATTGTTTTCTGGATAGCATTAAGAATAGCGTGGTCGCCGCAACCGGGACACCAGCGTACTTCACTTGAACTTTTAAAATCTTTGATATCGTATTTAT
>CAYUEI010000200.1:0-5298 GCA_964443445.1 uncultured Prolixibacteraceae bacterium
GAACCTCATTCGTACCTGATTCGACCGGCGTCGGATCAATTGGCTCTTTGGTGGCTCTTTGGTGGCTCTTTGGTACGGTTGAGGTATATATGGGTTGTCAATTAATCAAAAAACATTATAAATAGTTTATTGCTTTGATAATAAGGCAATAAAGGAAATATTTGATTTTTTATATTAAAGATTTTGGGAAGGTGGGAAAATTTAAAATCCCGATAGACCGGGCGCTATAATAATAAATAAAGGCTGCCCTTATTTTTAAAGGCAGCCTTATATTATGATAGTTTAAAACAAACTATTTCTTAATAACCTTAATCTTAGCAATTTGTTGGTTGTTATTGTCAACATTGATAAGATAGAATCCATTAGGAAGAGTATTTAAAGAAAGTGATTCTCTTGAAGAAACGACTTTCTTAACCATTACAACCTGACCTGAAATATTTACAACCCTGATAACGTTTCCATTTTCAAGTCCTGAAACAGTTATAAATCCTGTTGTAGGATTAGGATAAGCAAATACATTGTTTTTAGTGAAATCAACAACAGAAGTTTTTACACCAACCCTGTAAGTCCTTATAGTTTTACCGTTTTCAGATGTTACTTCAACCCTGTCATTATTAGCCATAGTAGTTGTAGTTTTTGCTACACCCTTGTTATCTAAGAGCACGTAAGTAGCTCCTTCTGAGAAATAGATATTAGCAAGAAAATCTTCAACAGAAGTTTCAGGACTTACACCGTTTATTTTTGAAGAAACGGCATTTGCCACCTGATAAATATCTGAATAAACAAATGCTTCATACCTTTTTGCAAAATCGCTCCAAAGTTCAAGTGTGTAAGTTTTCTTGGTGGTACCGTCAGCAGCAGTTACAATCAGCTTATCGTCTTCATAAATTGTGCCGTCAACTCTTTCCTGTCCCAATTTATTCTGGAGAACAAATGTTGCTCCCGGAGCAGGGATAAGGAATTTGTACAGACCTTCAACGCTTGTTCCATCAGGAATTAGTTTGATCATTAAAGCTGTCTGATCAATGTTGTAGACATCTGAAAGAACATAAGCATCAGTAGATTTGCTGTTAGGTTTCAGCTGATAAACGATTTTTGTTTCACCATCCTGAGCAATAACTTCAAAGAAAATATTTCCAGTTGCTAAAACATCAGAATAAGTAGAATCGTGCTTCATTTGAACAAATGGAGCGTAAGAACCATCAGTCTTGAACGCACCATATAAAGATGCATTTGCAGGAGGAGTACAGTTTTCGAATACTTCACGTAAAGTGGCAGTAGATTCGAAATTGGATATTATACCTGTAGCTCCGTTAATTGTAACAGTATATTTAGTTGAAGTAAGGGCTGCGTTATTATCCAGACCAATTTCAGAAGCAATAATTGTATAACGTGATGTATTATCTTTATTTGGTGAAATGACAGTTAACTGATCACCATTTTGAATAGGATCTGCATCTGAAAGTACAGTAGTACCCCGGGTGAACGTTATAGTTTGTCCTGGAATAAAAATAATTCTCTGTTTAAATTCGGCTAAAGTAATTCCTGACTGAACTCCGCCGCTTATTGTTTCATCCTTAGAATAGCCACTACTTACTTTATATGAACTAGAAGAAACAGTAGATATGAATTCAGTGATAGGTTCAAGTTCCTGAGAACCTATATCATGAGTAATCTTTTCCCTGCTTCCCGGATATCCATATCCTTCTGCTGACCAGTAAGTTTCATCATGGTAGAACCATTCGGAAGGTCTTCCGGTAATTGTGTCAAGGAAAGAACCTCCGGGTTCAGTATTTCCTTTATAAATAGAAGGGAGTCTTGTTAACCCGGAATTCTGACCATAAGAAGTATTTGGAAGTTGAATAAGACCCCAGATATTGCCATTACAGCGACCTAAAACATCAATAGGTTTAACATCATTCGGATCTCCAAGTGGTTTAAGACCTTCACGAACAGAGTCGCCAACAATTTTGTATAAAATCCAGTCAGAACCAAACCAGCCTCCGCATACATTTACATAGTTTGCATTTGCATCTTCAGTTGTAAATTCAATGCCCCAAGGATTATAGCCATTTTTAAAATTAACGTCGGCTTCATCAAAGGCAGGATACAAGAAACTCGTAACGTCCTGGTCATTTGGGAAAGCCCATGCAAGTACGAATACATCACCGCCTTCAACAATTGAGTTGACACTTAGATCAGGTTGTAGAATTCCCGGCTGAACCTGCCAGCTTGCTTCGTCCTGCCAGACAAAACCTGGGACATATCTGTTGAATCTGGTTGCAAAATCTGATTCGGTGTTGTTTGTAGTAATAGCAGCACCGGGATTTTGATTAACAGTGCGGGTTATTACATAATTGCTTAAGTCAATTGGTTGGTTTCCGGGGTTACATATTTCCAGGAAGAATTGTCTCCAGCCTGCACGGAATACCAATTCAGAAATGAATGGTTCAGTAGAAAATGGTTGTGCATTGCTTACGTCCAATTCTTTTTCAAAGCGTACCTTGTAAGTTAGTAATGTTGTATCGTCTTCAGCAGTTGTGTAAAACTTAACTGTTTTTGCATCTTCAGAACCAAAGAGAGAAGTAGCACGAACGACTTCAATTTTACAATCGGGATCTACAGGTTTTGCCACAAGTGACGGTATACCGTTCCAGCTTGCAGGAACTTTTACTACGTAGTTGAATTTTGTTGATGAGAAATCAGGTATTGTATCACCCTTCCAACCATAGATTCCTTTGAGTTCTGCAGGAATATCAGGCCATGTAATTGAAGCAAGATTTGCATTATGGCTTGGTATAAATTGTTGTACTCTGATAAAGTATTCTTTTGTAGAAGAATTGTTTTCAGCTGTAACTTTCAATTTATCCCCTCTTTTAAGGTCAGGTCTTTTAACACCATCAATCCAAATTATTTCCCATTTAGCTTTTTCAGGTTTTTCAAGGTATTTCAATAAAGTATCTACTCTTTCGCTATAACCTGCAAATATTGTATCCATTCCGGAACCTAATTCACTTACAACATAAGGAGTATTCCATGTTCCGTTGTTATTTCTTCTGTTTTTTGGTATTACCCTACATTCAGAATCAGAAGGAGGTAAAAGATTGAGGCCAAACTTAATAATATCCATTTGGTTTCCACATGCATACAAAGTAAGGGAGTCTCCTGTTCTGACAGAAGTATAAAATGAATCAATTTTGCTGTGTGATTGATGATATTTCCATGCTATACCTTCAATGTAATCAAATTCATTCATGATCGAATCCTGACGACGAGAACCCCAATCTACATCCATAGTCTTTTTAGTCCAGTCAATTTTAATTGAATTTGACTTTAGTCTGTCAGCACTTAGCCTATAATTTCCATGGTTGCCAAGGGTCCAGAATTCCTTACGTCCCATTTCCCATCCACCACCGGATAATGTTGGAACAGGAAGCCATTCAGAGTCAGTGAGATCTACGCCACGGGCTTTATCCCAGTCGGTAGTACCTTTAGTTACATTGGATTTACGTACAAGTATTGAATTGGCTGTTGCATCAGGAACACCGGCTACATCGCTTGCACCATAATCGAGAGGACGAGTAGAGGTACCACTTGTGAAAACACCATTTACTGCATCAACAACAATTGAATCATTTCTTGTATAATGGTGCATAAGATAGAAGCAATAATTACCTCCCCAGCAAACAAGAGCATTGGCACCGGTGGAAACACTGTCAGTAGGGTCACCGGTTGGAGATTCAGAAGCATGAATCTGAAGATCAGCCAAACGCCAGGTATCGTCTTTGGTATTAGATCCTGCGTTTTCAAGAGGATAAAGGATTGCTTGTTCATCTCCCCAGTCACGAACTGTAGCTATAACGTAAGTTTCTCCGGGTCCAAGCTTCTTTGATGGAAGTCTCACGAATCCATCTGCAGTACGTGAAAAAGTATTGACAGTATCCCATGGAGAGACTGACCATGGAGATACATTACCTACATCAAACTCACCAAGGTCAATAGAATCAGTTCCCATGTTGCATAGCTCAACATAAGAGTGATGGTAAGTGTCCATTCTGACTTCTGAAAAAATCAGATTCTGATATGGTTTCTGTGCATTAACAAAAAACACAGATACCAGCAGAAAAAAAAGTAAAAGTTTAAACTTCATAGTTTTATAATTTATGTTATTAATGAATGTTTATAAAAGATTTTTTTTAAAATATCCGCCCTGATTTATTTTTAAAATTAAAAGAATTCTAAAATTAAAAATTATTTAAAGATATTAAAAACCTGCCATTATTTATATTCATTTTATACGGCAAAATAAGTGGTCAAATATTTCTATTGTAACAAAATTGTGTATCATTTGTAACCTTTGATGTTATTTTTTACCCCTTGTTGTTTATTAAATGGAAAGGAGAAATTTATACTTTTGAATTTTTAAATGGGGTAAGGGTTAAAATTAAAAAAAGATTAATGAATGGCATTTTCATTTTTTAATTTTCAATCAGCCTCAAAATCAAATAAATACATTTTAAAATTTAATTAAAGCGGATTTTAAAAATTTGGGTTATCATTTTCGTTAAAGAGTTTTCAATTGTGAAATACGATTTTTATGATGGACAATTTAAAAATTGATTTTTATGATACATCTGTTATAAAATTATCTCAAAACGAAATTTTTAACCTCTGTGAATTAATATTCATTTTATTACATTTGTCGGATATTAAAACTTTTTATTTTTAATTATACAATACGATGATCAAAAGAAATTATTTTTTTGGTGTCCTTTTACTTGTTTCATCTTTTTTCTCATGCAAGGAAGATGATTTTGACAAGTATGAAAGACCGGATTGGTTAACAGGTAAGGTCTTTTCCCAAATTGAAGGTGAAAATGATCTGAAGACATTTACCCGGTGTCTTCAGACCACAGGGTATGATAGTATTATTGACAAATCAGGTAGTTATACTGTATTTGCACCCACAGATGAAGCTTTTAATCTTTATTTTTCCAATCATCCGAAGTATAAAAAGGTTGAAGACATTCCATTGAATGAGCTTGCCGAAATAGTTAAATTTCATATTGTTCAAAATCCCTGGAGCAAGAATCAGTTGAGGCAGTTAGATGTTAATGGATGGATTGATCCTGAAGATGAATTTAATGACAAACCAAGGGGTTATAAAAGAGAAACCCTGCTGTTGGGTAAGGATGTTAAGTATGGAGTAAAAGCTGTTCCAAATGAAATAGACAAATTTATAATTGTAGATACAACCAAAGGAGATTGGAATAGAAGAGTAATTACCGATTCTCGTAA
>CAYUEI010000201.1:0-5268 GCA_964443445.1 uncultured Prolixibacteraceae bacterium
CGAATCTGCTAACGCAAAAGATTTACCGGGGATTAAAATTGAAGGAGGCGATATTTTAGTGGTAAGTGATAACGTCCTTGTTATCGGTACCGGATTAAGAACATCAACTCAGGGAATAGACTTCATTTCCGGTATTATTAAAAAAGAAAAGAAAGGCCCTTTTCATATTATCGTTCAGGAATTGCCCGGACAGCCGGAATCATTTATTCACCTCGATATGGTTTTTACAATTCTTGATAAAGATTATTGCATGGTATATGAACCTCTTATCCTTTCTCACAACAAATACAGAACTATTCATATTACTATTGATAATGGAAAGGTTACATCTATTAACAATGAACCGGGATTACTAAACGCCCTGAATAACCTTGGTTTCAATTTTAAACCTGTGAAATGCGGAGGTTCAGACAACTGGAATCAGGAAAGAGAACAATGGCACAGCGGAGCCAATTTCTTTGCTTTAGCTCCGGGAGTTATCATCGGATATGAAAGAAATGTCCATACTATTGAAGAGTTAGACAAACATGGTTTTAATGTGGTCAATTCACTTGATATCATTAATAATAAAATATCCTTTCCAAAGTATAAAACTATTATTACAATTGCCGGGGCTGAGCTTGCCAGAGGTGGTGGAGGTGCCCGCTGTATGAGCATGCCGGTGAAAAGAAAATTTGTGGAGTGGTAATTTAGATTTCAATGAGAAAACTTAGTAATAATGAACTTAACCGTCTGGATACAGAGGGTTTTAAAAATGCAATAAAGAACCCCGTTGTTGTTGTTCTTGACAATGTAAGAAGCTGTAATAATATTGGCTCTGTTTTCAGAACTTCTGATGCCCTTTTAATCGAGAAAATATTTCTGTGTGGCTATACTGCTACTCCTCCTAATAAAGATATCCATAAAACAGCTCTTGATGCTGAAAACACAGTTGAATGGAAATACTTTGAAAATACTGAGGATGCAGTGGAAGAGTTAAAAATCAGCGGATATAAAGTCTATGCCGTTGAACAGGTTGAAAATAGTATAATGCTTAATGAATTTATGCCTGATCCTGATGAAAAGATTGCCCTTATCTTTGGAAATGAAGTAAAAGGCGTGAGCCAGAACGTAATTAACAATTCCACCGGAGCTATTGAAATTCCTCAATACGGAACAAAACACTCTTTCAACATATCAGTTAGTGCAGGAATTGTTCTTTGGGATATTGTCAACAAGATTAATCAGGATTAAACACTTGCCATCCTTCTTAATGTTGCAACATCTTTAAATTTAATTCTTCGGCCTTTAAGCTCAATAAGTCCGTCTTGTTTGAACTCAGATAATAAACGAATAACTGACTCAGTAGCTGTCCCAACCATATTAGCCAATTCCTCTCTTGTAAGGGAAATCTGTAGCAAATTATTATCATCTACATCGAAGTTATCCTTCAACAGCAATAATACCTCTGCCAGTCGCTCCCTGACTGTTTTCTGAGCAATATCAGTTATATAATCATTTGCTTCTCTGAGTTCCCGACAAAGAATCTGAATCATCCAATGTGAAAACTTCCAATTATTTTGAAGAAGAAATAGTAGTGTCTGATATGGAATATGACATAAAACAGCATCATCTATAACCTTAGCTGTAGTACACGCTAATTCCTGACTTAAAAGGGACCTGAAAGCCACAATATCTCCCTTTTTTACAAACCTGATTATTTGTTCCTTTCCGTCTATTCCGGTCTTGTATATCTTTAAAATTCCTCTTGTTATACAATAGAATCCTGTCAACCGGCTTCCTTCTCTGTAAACAACACTGCCTTTTTTATAGATCTGACAAGCCTTATCATAATTAAGCTTTTGGATTTCATCATCAGTGAGATGTTTAAAAAACTTGAAATCAGATAGGTTGGTTTCTTCAGGTGTCAGATTATTTGATGAATTTCTCATAACATTTTTCGCTAGAAAGAATTAATCAATCGTTTTGTAGTGTAAATATAATTAAACTTAAAATTGAAAAAAATAAATTGTATAAATCGATTTATATTTATTCAATAAACTAAATACTATTACAATTTGTTTATTTGAAAGAAAATTTAAAAAACAAGATTTATATGTCAGACAAGATTTCAATAAACTGGAAAGAAAATATGGCGTTTGAAGCTTCTGCCGATAATCATAATTTTATGATCGATGCATCTGTTGAAGGTGGAGGCAGTGATCTGGGGATGAGACCTAAGAAGCTTATGCTGATTGCCCTTGCCGGTTGCTCCGGTATGGATGTTGTTTCTATTTTAAAGAAAATGAAAATTGAACCTGCATCCTTTGATGTTAAGGTTGAAGGAGAACTAACTGAAGAACACCCAAAGCATTATATTTCAATACATATCGTATATGAATTCACCGGAGACAATCTTCCCCTTGAAAAGCTTCAACGTGCAATTGAATTATCTGAAGAAAGATACTGCGGCGTATGGGCAGTCTACAAAAAGACAATGCCCGTAACCTGGGAGATAGTGATTTTATAAATATTATATGCTTTTTTACTTATTTATTAATCTTTGATACAACGAACCGAAAGTCCGTAGTTTTTATCAAAGCTACTTGTCAATACAGAACTTTCGCCTGTTTCAATTTGAATTTTATAAGCAAAATCAGCATCGTCTTCACTACTTGTCCACCAAAGTGCATTTGAATTTATTTGTAAAAAATGATCGGTATAATAACGATATCCTGACATAACAGCCTTGAAGCCGTTGGCATCAATAAGCTTATTGGCAGCTACTTCTGCTCCTCCCAGAAAATTAATCAGCGTTTCAAATTCTTCCAACGAAGGCACATGCCATCCAGTAGGACAAATATTTCGTGAATCGGATATTACATCCCAGGTATAAAGTCTTCCTAATGTAGCCGCGTTATTATCATCACCCCCATAAGCCCATTGGTATTTTGGATCGGATTCATCTGAAATGTCGAATGTTGCAGGGTTTGTAGTTCCAATCAAATCACCGTTACGATACTTAGTAGTTTTAAGGTTTTCAACCATCCAGACCTGATTCCCTATTTTAATCGTATTATAAACATTACCATCAACATCCGTTACAGTGTTCTTACCTTGATCTGACGGGTCATCAGGATCTTTTTTACAACCATTAAACAACATCATGATTACAACTAATGTTGTACTTAGTAAAATCAAAGCACTCTTTTTGTTTTTCATTTGACGTGTATTTTATAACTTGTTTTTTGTTTATATAAATAATCACTAAAACTTAATTCTTTTTTTTAAACTTCTCCAACCTGAAGCATTAAGTGAACAATATAGTAATTTATTTATCAAATAAATAATAATTCAAAAAATGATTATTATTTTTTAGAAGTACTTATCATTTAATCTCTCCTTATTATTTTTAATATTTTAGTATTTGCATCATTAGTGAATTTGAGAAAGTAAACTCCCTCTGCTATTTCATTAAGATCAACGGAACGAATTCTTTCATCCTGTGTGAAACTTAATAAAACACTTCCGTTAATATCGAATATTTTTATTTGGTATTCTTGTTTTTCTGGAATTTCAATAGTTAAAATACCCCCATTAACCGGATTTGGATATGTTTTAATCAAATCGATATCATTATCTGACATTGGTTTATTTGCCCCTAATGAATTAATCCTGATTTTTTCTATCCAGATCTTTATTTTATTTACAGAATCTTTATCATCAATTGAATATCCAAGAATCAAATATCCTGAATCAGAAGTTTGTGTTATTGATTTGAAGCGATCACTTTTCTCTGATCCACAAGTTTTTTCCCATTCTAAAGTTCCTGCACTATTAACTTTTACTATCCAAACATCATCGATACCTTTATTTCCGGAATGAATATCCCCATCGGAAGAAGAAGTTGTACCTGCAAGAATATAACCTCCATCTGCATCTTGATAAAGATAATCGAGAAAATCTGACTTAGTTCCACCGAACATTTTCTCCCATTGTACTTTACCTGTAGAATCAGTTTTTTCAACTTTAATGTCATATCCAGAGATTTCATTTCTTTCATAACTTCCCAAAAGAAATCCATCATCATAAGTTTTGAGTGAGTTGTCGTAACTAATAGGAGCAACCGATTCCCTTTTACTTAGTACATTTCCATTAATATCAATATTATAAATCCATTGATAACCATACGGAATTTCATCAGCCTGAAATTCGCCATCATTTATAGCACTACAACTAAAATTGTATCCCCCGTCCGATGATAAAGAAATTGAATTGAAAGAATCATCTCCTGATCCCCCATATTTTTGTTCCCACAAAATATTCCCAAGAGAATCAATTTTTACAAGCCAGATATCAACATCTTTATTCTTTTCAGGTGAGCCACTATAATATCCTGCATTTCCTGCCAAAATATATCCTCCATCAGGTGTTCGTAAAAATCCGGAAATTTGTTCGTCTTCATATCCTCCATAGAATTTTGACCAAATAACATATCCTCGACTATCTACTTCAACAACCCAGAAATCATACCTGTTATAATAACCTGTGTCCATTTTCGGAGAAAGTGAGTGTCCTCCAAATACATATCCACCACTTGGAGTTTCAAATATTGAATATATTATATCTGATAACTCTCGTCCATAAGTTTTCTCCCATTCAGTATTTCCTAAACTATCTGTCTTAATTAAAAAGACATCTCCCCATGATCGCCATTCCATCATAGAAGAAAGAGTCCAGTATGTGTAACCACTTATCAACAAACCTTTATCTCTGGTTTGTTGAACTTTTGAAAATACACGATAATCATTTCCTCCAGGATATTTATCGTATTCAAAAATAACCCCACGGTCAATGGTTGTAATAATCGAATTAATCTGTTTAGCAGTATTTTGTCCAATTGTTTTATACCATTCGGAATAAACTATCGAATTTTGAGAAAAGCTATTTAGAGAAAGGAAGAAAAACAATATAGTGAATAGTTTTTTCATGTTAGTTTAATAAACTAACCATAAAATTAGCAAAAAAAATAATCTTTAGAGAAACGAGTGAAAGGAAAGTTATAGGAAGATGATATAAAATATATAATCCCTATCAGGGAATGATACCCGGATTAGATAAAATGTCTTATGCTATTATTTGTGAATTATTCCTTAATATGCTGCCTTGAACTGGTTCAGGAATCTTACATCATTTTCAAAGAAGAGGCGTAAATCCCTAACTCCGTATTTCAGCATTGCAATTCTTTCGATGCCCATACCGAAAGCAAAACCTGTATATTTCTTGCTG
>CAYUEI010000202.1:0-5267 GCA_964443445.1 uncultured Prolixibacteraceae bacterium
TTCCACAGACTGTTAAGCAACAGCGGGCTGATGAGATAATGAAAATTCAGCAGGATATCCAGGATGAACTGAATTCCAAAAAGATAGGGATGACTTTCCGGATTTTGATAGACAGAAGAGAAGGGAAATATTATATTGGCAGGACTGAGCATGATTCACCCGAAGTTGACGATGAAGTTCTTATCCCGGTTGGCAAAAAAATAAGTATCGGTGAATACTACAATGTTAAAATAACCTCGGTTGATTTATTTGATCTTTTCGGAGAAATTATTTAAAACTTCTCATTTTAAGCTTATTAAATATTACTTTTATTTTAATTCGGAAGTTGAATTTTGTTTCTTCCGGGATATTGACTTTTATACTATAAATTACGACATTTAAAGACCTGTATTTAAAATATAAATTAATATTATGAAGTATACGACTTTATTAATCGTCTTGTTATTTATTATTCTGTGGAATAAGGGCAATTGTAAAACTAATACTCAGGATACAATTACAGTTGAAGAAGAATCTGACTGGTATTTTGGTGCTGATGCAGCGTTTACTGATAAATATCTTTGGCGAGGGATAGTTTTCAATCATGGATTAATACTTCAGCCACAAATTTATGCAGGATATAAAGACTTTTCAATTTATATATGGGGAAATACACCATTATGGGATGTAAATGAAGTTGCAGGTAATGAAATTGACGTATATCTGGATTATTATCATTCCCTTTCATTTATTGATGTTGAGGCTTCATTAAATTTGTATACTTATCCCGGGCAGGATTATCAGGCTACAATGGAACTATTTACCGGAATATTTTACCCAATAGGTGATTTTACTGTCTTTGCTGATATAAATATTGATTTACTGGCCAATGCCGGGGCAACATTTTATGAATTAGGAGTAGAGTATCAAAAAAACCTTTCTGAAAGATTATCAATTGCAGCTAAGGTGCAGAGTGGAATAGGGTCAAAGAAGTTCAATTCATATAATTTGGAAATAGAGAAATCGGGATTAAACTTTGTTGGTGGAAATATTGGGCTAACTTATTCTATTTGTGACGGATTATTCATTGACGCAGGTTATTATCATGATTTCATAATTGGTGATGAAATAAAACAAGCTATAAGAAATATTTATGATGTACCTTCATCTGCTTTTGAATTAAAAATCAGAAAAGAATTTTAGGAATGATTAAATCAACCCGGGGACAAATAATAATATTCCTGGTTATTTATGTGCTTATTATAACCATTGGTTTTATCCTTCTGAATAAGACAGACAGGGATAAAATAGATCTTGTTATTTCAGAGTTAACTAATGAAAAATCTCTTCAGCTAAGGAAAACCATAGAATTCAAATCTAAAGCCCTTAACGCCTATACCTTTGACTATACATACTGGGATGAGATGGTCGATTTCATTCAGAACAGGGATCTTCAATGGGCTAAAGAAAATATTGATGTTTCTTTGTCAACATATGAGGCTGATTATGTGTGGGTTTACAGTCCTGATTTAACGTTGGTTTATTCCTATTCTTCTCCCGGATATGAGGTTATAGAGATGTTGCCTTTTGATCCAAAAACATTGAGTCGTTTAACATCATCAGGAGGGACCTATCATTTCTATGAAAATATAAATTCAGGCATTGTTGAAATAAGCGGAGCTTCAGTACATCCATCTTCTGACCTTGACAGAGAGTCAAAACCTTTAGGATATTTCTTTGCAGGTCGTAAATGGGATGAACAGTATCTATCAGAAGTTGGGTTGTTTACAGGCAGTAAGATTTTTATAGACTTACCTGACATTAATGGTCAATTTAATGCAGAAAAATCATTAGATAAGTATGGCATAAAGAGCAGCTTTATTTTAAATAATTGGGATGGTAATGTTTTGGCAAATATTACCTCAGTTTATGATTTTAAGATAGGTGAATCTGTTGATGTCAGGGCTTCTAATCGTTTTGTTTTGGTAATGGTTGTTTTTTCAATTTTGATAGTTGTTTATATATTATTCATGGTTTTAAGGGTTTTTCATCCTTTAGGGTTAATAGCCAGAAGTTTGCGTGATTCTAATCCTGAATATTTAAAAAAACTTTTTTTGAGGAAAGATGAATTTGGGCGTTTATCTAAGTTGATTAGTGATTTCTTCAGACAGAAAGATCAATTGGTTGAAGAAATAAGTCAAAGAAATGAGATTGAAGTGTTATTAAGAAAACTTGTTCAGGCGATAGAACAAAGTCCGGCAACAATAATTATTACAAACACTGAGGGAAAAATAGAATACGTAAATCCCAAATTTACAGAACTTACCGGTTATAATCTAAGTGAGGTTATAGGAAAGAATCCAAGATTTTTAAGAACTGGGAAAAAGGCAGTATCCGAAAATCTTGAATTATGGCATGCAATTCATTCCGGTAAGGAGTGGAGAGGGGAATTCAGCAATAAGAAGAAGAACGGAGAGATTTATTATGAATCGGTTATAATATCACCAATATTTGATGAAAAGGGAGAAATTATCAATTTTCTGGCGGTGAATGAAGATATTACAAAAAAGAAGAGGAATGAAAAGATTAGAAATGTCATTCATAAAATAGCTCAGGCTGGAACTTCATCAGTGGATTTAGGAGATTTGATAGAAAGAATTCACATATTAATGAAAGAACTGATTGATGTTACAAACTATTATCTTGCGCTATACGACATCAAAACAGATACTTTTTTCCTCCCTCATTTCAAAGATCAGAAGGATTCAATAAGTCATTTTAAATCGGGGAAAACATTAACTGCCTATTTGTTTAAATCCCAGAGATCTTTGCTTCTGAAGGAAATGGATATTGAGAGGCTAAAGCAAACAGGCGTTGTTAGTTCTATCGGAGAAAATGCCAAAGTATGGTTGGGTGTACCCCTTAAAATTGAAAATGATGTAATTGGAGTATTTGTTGTTCAAAGTTATGATAACGAGAATGCATATACTGAAGAGGATAAAGAAATGCTTGAGTTTATTTCTTACGAGATGAGCCATGTAATTCAAAAAATGAAGTCGGATGATGATTTAAAGGCAGCTCTTGAACAAGCTGAGCTGAGCGACAAGTTGAAATCAGCATTTCTGGCCAATATTAGTCACGAGATCCGGACACCTTTAAACAGTATTCTTGGATTCTCAAAGCTCGTTGTCGATGAAGAAATTAGTTACGAAAAGAGAAAAGAGTTTTCTTCTATGATAAAGGGCAGTGGAGAACAGCTCCTTTCAATAATTAATAATCTTCTTGATTTTTCTTTAATAGAAACTGGTCAGTTTAAATTAGTAAGTAAGGAATTTGATGTTGATAAGCTTTTAAAAGAATTAAGGAAAGAGTATCATCATTGTGCTGTTGACAGAGGTCTTGAAATGAAAGTTTCAGGTAATATTAATAATGAGCCATCAATAGTATATAGTGATATTAGCAGGGTTAGGCAGGTTTTACGAAATCTGATTAATAATTCAGTTAAATTTACTAAAGAAGGATCAATTGAGATTGGTCATTTCAGTAATGAAGATGGGGTAGTAATATATGTAAAGGATACAGGAATTGGAATATCGGATGATTTTAGAAGCCAGATATTTAAGAGCTTTACTCAGGCGGATAAAGCAAAATCCCGAAAATTTAGTGGTAATGGACTAGGATTAGCTCTTTCAAAAAAGATAATTGAAAAAATGGGAGGTAAGATATGGTTCGAGTCAGAAGAAGGTAAAGGATCCGTATTTTATATTTTATTTCCGGAATAATAATTTTAATATTTCAATATTAAAAAGAAAGTCATTAGTCATGGGAAAAATGTACATGGCTAATGACTTTTAAAAAAATCCAATTATCAATATATACTAATTATATCAAAGAGATTTATTCATTTGATTTTTGATTTTTGATTTTTGTTCTTCCACCTGAGCATCAACAACAGCAATAGTTACTACGTTTAGAATATCTCTTACAGAACTTTCTACATTTAGAATATGAATTGGCTTGTTAAGACCCATTTGGATAGGACCTATTGTTTCACTCATTCCAATTTCAAGCATCAGTTTATAAGAGATATTGGCAGATGTTAAATTAGGGAAGATGAGAGTATTCACATCCATTCCATCAATTTTTGAGAATGGAAATTTATCATGTCTCATTTTTTTATCAAGAGCAAAGTTTACCTGCATTTCTCCATCAAGCAAGATTTCAGGGCGGTTTTCATGTATGTATTTAACTGTTTCATGAACCATCGCTGGACTACCTTCAGAGCGTTCTCCGAAGTTAGAATAAGAAAGCATTGCCATCACAGGTTCGATATTGAAAAGCTTAACTGTTTCGTGAGTTAAAGTAGCAATATCAATTAATGTTTCTTTTGAAGGGTGGTTATTGACCATTGTATCGGCGAAGAAGAAAGTACCCAATTTGGTAGTAACAATATTAAGTCCACCGATGTGGCGTAGTCCTTCTCTCATTCCTACAATTTCAATGGCAGGTTTTATAGCATCAGAATACTTTGTATATACTCCGGTAATGAAAGCATCAGCATCACCAGCTTCAACCATCATCATCCCAAAGTAGTTACGATCGAACATTTTTTCGTAAGCTTCGCTATAAGTCATACCTTCCCGTTGGCGCTTTTGTGTCAGCATTTTAGCATATCTTTGTCTGCAGGCTTCTTCACGATCGTGCCTCATGTTGACTATTTCAACATCTTTAAGGTCTATGCTATTCTCAGTAATGATTTTTGTAATTCTTTCTTCGTTTCCTAGAAGTACAGGAATACATATTCCTTCGGCTCTGGCAACAGAAGCAGCTTTAAGCATATTAATATGGTTTGATTCAGCAAAAACGACCCGTTTTGGATTTTCTTTTGCCTTATCATTTAATCCTCTGATCAATTTATTGTCAAGACCCATTCTAAGGCGAAGATTGTTTTTATAATCTTCCCAGTCCATTTCAGTTTTTCGTGCAACTCCACTTTCAATTGCTGATTTGGCAACAGCAGGTGCAACAGTAATTAACAATCGTGGGTCAAGAGGTTTTGGAATAATATATTCTCTCCCAAAGCTAAGATGTGAAGTGTTATAAGCTGAAGTTACAACTTCAGGTACGGGTTCTTTTGCTAATTCAGCGATTGCATGAACCGCAGCTACTTTCATCTCTTCGTTTATGGCAGTCGCACGAACATCAAGAGCTCCGCGGAAGATATAAGGGAATCCCAACACATTATTTACCTGATTAGGATGGTCGCTTCTTCCTGTAGCAAAGATGAT
>CAYUEI010000203.1:0-5246 GCA_964443445.1 uncultured Prolixibacteraceae bacterium
TTAATTGAAAAGGGAAGTAATACACCGTTGGAATATGCAAATGTTGCAATATATTCATCACGTGACTCATCTCTGGCAGGTGGTGGAATAGCTGATGCAAAGGGAATTTTTAGCATTAATGAACTGGCTCCCGGTAAGTATTATCTTGATGCTAAGTATATTGGTTTTGAGCATACTACAATTAAAGATATTAAAATAGGAAGGGAAAGCATAAAAGTCGATCTTGGAGTAATAGAGCTTGTACCAGCATCTGAGAACCTGGGAGAAGTAAATGTTTATGCTCAGGATAAACCAATTGTTTATGAGATAGATAAGAAGATTGTAGATCCTGCTCAATTTCCTACGGCAGCTAATGGTACAGCAGTTGACGTGTTGGCCAACACTCCTTCTGTATCTGTTGATATAGAAGGGAATGTGAGCTTAAGGGGGAGCTCTAACTTCACAGTATTGATTGACGGAAGGCCAACACCATTTTCTGCTTCTGATGCATTGGAACAGATTCCTGCAGGTACAATACGCAATATAGAAATCATTACTAATCCTTCTGCTAAATTTGATCCTGACGGAAATGGAGGTATTATCAATATCAATCTTAAAAAGACCAAGATGACCGGTATTACAGGAATTGTAAACGCCAATGCTGATACTTATGGTTCATTGTCCGGTGATTTTTTGTTTAATTTTAAAACAGGAAAATTCAATTTTTTCATTGGAGGAAATAAAGCCAACAGGAAGAATATTGGTGAATCTGAAATGATAAACATTACTTACGGGGAGGATACACTTACTACCAATTCTATCGGACAAAATGAAAGAGGACATGATTCAAGATCCATTAAAGCCGGTTTTGACTATTTTATTAATGATTATAATACTATTTCAGTAAGCGGTAATATTAATGGAAGATCAAACAATGGAGGAGGACTGAGAGATTATAGTGAAAATTCAACAAATGGTTACAGCTTGAATACTCTTACTAAAAGTGTTGACTCAGGAGAAAGTATGAATTACTCTTTCAGTATCGATTATAAGAAAACATTTGAGAATAAGGGTCAGGAGTTTACCGCGTATGCTTTTTACAGATCAGGTAAAGGTGAAGATTATTCATATTTCAATCGTTACGTGAATGATACTGTTCTTTATAACGGACAAAAAAACTGGGAGATTGGGACTGATAGTGATATAAGGTTTAAACTTGATTACGTTCATCCAATAAAAGACAAAATGAAGGTAGAGGCAGGTTATCAAACAAGAATTGACAATAGCTTTGAATGGAATGATGTTCATTGGTATACTATTGAAGATAATTACGAACCTTCTTCAAATTCAACTTATTACACTGATTCTGATTTCAAACAGTATATCCATTCTTTATATTCAACATTCAGTAATTCAGGTAAAGTATTTGGTTATCAACTTGGGTTAAGGGCAGAATATACTGATAGAAGCATCACATACTCCGGTTCTCAGGAAGTGTTTGGTATTAAAAGATGGGATTTCTTTCCAACTGTTCATCTCTCATTTAAAATTTCTGAAGAACATCAGCTGACAACTAGTTATACAAGGAGGATCAGAAGACCAAGGAACTGGTTTTTGGAACCTTTTATGACTTATGTTGATGCTTATAATGTACGAAAGGGAAATCCTGCTCTTGAGGCTGAATATGTCGATTCTTATGAGTTGGGATATCAGTATCAGTTGAAGAAAGGATTTATTTCTACTGAATTATATCACAGGCAAACTAATAACAGGATAGAAAATGTAATAAGCGTATATTCTGATAATGTTATGCTGCAGACAGTTGCCAACATTGGTAAGGATTACGCTACCGGAGTTGAGTTTATGGCAAACTATAACATTACAAAGTGGTGGATGGCTAACCTGATGGGTAATCTTTATAATTACAGGATAAAAGGACAGCTTTATGGAAGAGATGTCGACCAGTCCAGTCTTAACTGGAATGCACGATTGAGTAATACTTTCATCATTACCAAGACTACTAAAATTCAGTTCGATGGAATGTATAACAGTGCGACAACTTCTGCTCAGGGAAGCCGCGATGGATTTGCTTTTGCAAGTGTAGCGGTAAGACAGGATTTATTTAAAAACAAGCTGAATATTACCTTGTCGGCAAGAGATATTTTCAACACTGCGAAGTTTGGGTTTGAATCAAAAGGGCCAAACTTCTATTCAAAATCAAAGTCAGATATGAGATCCCCTGTGATTTCTCTTACTCTTTCATATAAGATTAACAATTACAGACAGCAGATGAAGAAGAACGGAGAAAACGGTGAAGGCATGGAAAACGGAAATGGTGAAATGATGGAATATGGAGGTGAAGGCGGAGGAATGTAATTGTAATAGTTTCTTCTCTTTTACTACCTTTGCAGCAATTGAAAACAACATTTCAAAGATGAGATTGTTGATTTCAATAACTGCAAAGGTATTTTTTTATGAAGAATTCAAATAAAAACAAACGTAAACCTAAACCTGACAGTATTTTTCAGGTAAAGGAAGAAGGCGATCTTATGTCATTTCTCCTGGAAATGATTCCTTTTAAAAATAAGAATAATATAAAAAGTCTTTTACTAAATCATCAGGTAGAAGTTAACGGAAAGATTGTATCAAAACACAACCATATTGTAAAACCAAATTCTGAGGTTAAGATAAAATGGGAAAGGTCACCTGTTACAAAATCTTTCAGAGGATTTTCTATTGTATTTGAAGATGAACATCTTATTGTGATAGATAAACATGCAGGAATACTTTCAGTTGGAACTGAAGGGGAAAGAGATAATACAGCTTATAGTTTTCTGAGTAAGCATGTTAAAAGGGAAGGTCCAGATAAGAAAATTTTCATTGTTCACCGGCTTGATAAAGAAACTTCCGGATTAATGGTTTTTGCCAGAAGTCAGGAAATACAGCATCTTATGCAGGATAACTGGAAAGATGTTCTTGTTGAAAGAGCATATATAGCTATTGTTGAGGGAGTGATCGAAGAAGATGAAGGTGTTGTTTCATCTTATCTTCACGAGAACAATGCCTACGTAGTATTTT
Source organism: uncultured Prolixibacteraceae bacterium (assembly GCA_964443445.1). Classification (GTDB taxonomy): domain Bacteria; phylum Bacteroidota; class Bacteroidia; order Bacteroidales; family Prolixibacteraceae; genus CAYMTR01. The sequence continues at coordinate 3,058 of CAYUEI010000203.1, forward strand.
CAGATCAGAATCCTGAAGGTGGAAAGAAAGCTGTTACAAACTTTAAAGTATTAAAGAGAACCCTGGAATATTCACTCCTTGAAGTGAGATTAGCTACAGGAAGGAAAAACCAGATAAGGGTTCACATGAAAGAAATAGGCCACCCGATTATTAATGACAAGAAGTATGGAGCTTCAACAAATCCGATTAACCGACTTGGTTTACATTCAAAGATTCTTGGATTTGTTCATCCTGTAACTGGTAAAGTAATGAGATTTGAAACTCCTATGCCAAGGAAATTCACTTATTTATTTTAGCACTATAAAATTCTTTTCAATGGAAATAACTGATATCAACGGTACGGTAAAATTAAATAACGGAGTTGAAATGCCTTATTTCGGACTGGGGACATGGAAATCGTATGGCGATGAAGTGAAAGATTCTGTTATTAATGCAATTAAGTGCGGCTATAAGCTTATTGACACTGCAACTCTTTATCAGAATGAAAAAGAAATTGGAAGCGCTATTAAGGAGTCGGGCATCAGAAGAGAAGAATTATTCATAACCTCGAAGGTCTGGAACGATTTCCTTGGCTATGAATCAACGTTGAAGGCTTACGATAAAAGTTGCAAGCTTCTTGGTACAGATTATCTTGATTTATATCTGATACACTGGCCTGTAAGCGGTAAATATCTTGAATCATGGAAAGCTATGGAAAAGATATACAATGAGGGCAGGGTCAAGGCTATTGGAATAAGTAACTTTCTGAAAGTTCATCTTGATAAATTACTTGCTGAAGCTGAGATTGTTCCTTCAGTAAATCAAATGGAATTTCATCCTTATTTGATTCAGCAACCTTTGGTTGATTATTGTCTTTCAAAAGGAATTAAATATCAGGCATGGGGACCATTGATCTTTGGGAAGGCATTTGAAGAACCTTTGCTGAAAGAAATAGGGAAGAAGTATAATAAAAACGAAGCTCAGGTAATTCTTCGCTGGGATCTTCAAAAAGGAATACTTACAATTCCCAAATCTTCAAAATATGAAAGGATAAAGTCAAATTCAGAGATTTTTGATTTTCAGCTTTCTGATGAGGATATGCAAAAGATTGACAGTCTTGACAGAAATGAGAGGATTGGCTACGATCCGATGTTAGTATAAAGTCTTTACTAATTATAAAAGGAATATCAGCTAATGAGAATTCTTATTCTTTGTACCGGTAATAGTTGCAGAAGTCAAATGGCACAATTCTTCTAATCGCACCAGTCGTCTATAAGTTTTTCATTCCAGCAGTGCCAGTTTTCATCCTTGTAATAGTCGGGACTTTTAACGCGTCCGTTGTTATTGAGTGAACTCCATTCAATATTGATATGTTTTTCGCCATTACTTCTATATATTTCAAAGTAGCGGTTAAGTTCATTTTTAGGATTTTGTCCACTGATAATAAAACTGTTTACGTCATCATCTTCAAGAGTCACGAGAGTGTGTTTAATCTCAAAAGTCTGATGATCAGGTGAAGATTTCCAATCGAGAAGAAGTATTGGTTGTGGTGTCGCAAGTCTTTCATTTACTGTCCATTCTGCTTTGGTGGAATCGGTTACAGTACCTTCAACCCAAAGGAAATCATTAAAACCATCATTACCAGTTTTATCGATATACAATTCCCATCTTACCTTTTGTTTTTTTAGGGCAATTCCATTAAGTGTAGCATAATATGTTGCGCCTATAGCCGGAAATTCATAGTTCCATTGCCAGGTCTGGTCGCCGATGTATGTAGGCTCATGATTGAATGATGCATTGAAAGCTATAGCCGGAATAATAATTGAAGAGTTGGCAATCAAGCTAAAGAAGCTTACGTTCATTGAGCTGTAAAGCCAATTTTCAACGACAAGAGGAGCACTCTTGTGGCTTTCGTAATTACTGTAATCTATTGAAAAAGAGTTCTCAGGTGGAAGAACAGGTATTGGTGGAATTGTATCTTTTTTACAAGATTGAAATAATGATGAAAGTATAATTAAGGCGAGTATAAAAAGGTTAAATCTTTTCATAAAAATTTTATTTTTAATATTTTTTAAATGAGTTTTGAAATGTAAAAATTATAACGAATGTAAACAATGATAAATTATCACATATACAATTTTAAGTTAAAATGCCCTACTTTGTAATCAAAATACTTATTCCTCATCAGCATTAATACACTTTCCTCCGGT
>CAYUEI010000204.1:0-5239 GCA_964443445.1 uncultured Prolixibacteraceae bacterium
AAATCCGGTAATATTTGGGTTGCTTCCGATAAAGGAGTTGAAAAATTCTCGAAAATACCCGGCGTATTAGTTGATGAGCCGGCTAAAAGAGTCGTTTTCATCACTAAAGACAACCAAGGCACTGTAGTACCTGTTAACAATACTACCTACACTGCGAATTCAGAATTTGGAAAAGGATCTGTAATTGGCAAATGGTATTGCGTTTATAATGGAGACGGGAATTATACAAAATTATCAGGTTTAGAAGCTAACACAACATACAGGGCTATGGCTTTTGAATACTTTGGAAACAAGGGATCAGAAAAATATAATATCTCAACAGCTGAAAAAAATCCTTTAAATTTTTCAGTATTCCCTGTTAGCAGTCAGGAAATAAGCAAAATAAAAGCAAGCGTATATCCTGTTCCATTCAATGAATATATTATAGTCAGGCTAAATGAAACCAATAAAGCCTATGACGCTACAATATTAACTATGGATGGAAAAATCTGCAAAAAGATTCCTTTGGTTACAAACAACCAAAAGATTAATACTTCTGATTTGAATAAGGGAGTATACTTTTTAAAGATATCCGACGGAGAAAAAGAATCGGTTCAGAAAATCATAAAATAAAAAAAAGAGGCGAAAGCCTCTTTTTTTTAATATGCTATTGCAAATAATACTCTTTTATCTGAAGGCTTACCCGAATAAATACACTTACCTTCCTCTGGCTCAGAATCAAAAGGAATACACCGGATAGTTGCTTTAGTTTCTTCTTTAATTTTCTGCTCAGTTTCTGCTGTTCCATCCCAGTGTGCAAGAATAAAACCACCTTTATTGACTAAAACATCTTTAAATTCATCCCAGGAATCTACTTTAGTAATATTATCATTTCTGAAATTCAGGGCTTTATTGTAAATATTTTCTTGTATCTCGTTTAAAAGATTTTCAACAAAATCATCAATATTATCTATATTAACTACCTCTTTGGTAAGTGTATCCCTTCTAGCAACTTCAACTGTTCCGTTTTCAAGATCACGAGGACCCATTGCAAGTCTGACAGGTACACCCTTGAGCTCATATTCAGCAAACTTCCATCCAGGTTTTTTTGCATCATTATCATCAAACTTAACAGAGATACCTTTGCTCTTCAAACGTGAAATAATATCCTGTACCTTTGCACTTATCATTTCAAGTTGTTCCGTTTCCTTATAAATAGGTACAATAACAACCTGAAATGGAGCTAACTTCGGAGGTAATACCAATCCATTATCATCAGAATGTGCCATTACCAAAGCACCCATAAGCCTTGTTGAAACACCCCACGATGTTGCCCAAACATAATCAAGCTTGCCTTCTTTATCAGCAAATTTCACATCAAAAGCTTTTGCAAAATTCTGTCCAAGAAAATGTGATGTACCCGCCTGAAGAGCTTTTCCATCCTGCATCAAAGCTTCAATACAAAGTGTATCCAACGCTCCGGCAAAACGTTCGTTTTCAGACTTGTGCCCTTTTATTACAGGCACTGCCATAAACTTTTCAGCAAATTCTGCATATACATTAACCATTTTCAACGTTTCAGCTACTGCTTCTTCTTTTGTTGCATGAGCTGTATGACCTTCCTGCCACAAAAATTCAGCTGTTCTGAGAAAAAGCCTGGTCCTCATTTCCCAACGGACAACATTAGCCCATTGATTACAAAGAATAGGAAGATCCCTCCAGGAATGAATCCAGTTTTTATATGTATTCCAAATAATAGTTTCTGAAGTAGGTCGTACTATCAATTCTTCTTCTAATTTAGCTTCGGGATCTACAATTACCCCTTTACCATTAGGATCATTTTTCAAACGGTAATGTGTAACTACTGCACATTCCTTGGCAAACCCTTCAACGTGACTTGCTTCCTTACTGAAAAATGATTTTGGTATAAACAAAGGAAAATATGCATTAACATGACCTGTTTCTTTGAACATTTTATCAAGTTGAGCCTGCATTTTTTCCCAAATTGCATAACCGTAGGGTTTTATTACCATACACCCTCTAACAGCTGAATTTTCAGCTAAATCTGCTTTAACAACCAAATCGTTGTACCACTGAGAATAATTCTCACTTTTTGAAGTTAATTCCTTAGCCATTTTCCTTTCTTTGGTATAGAATTTGTTATATTTTCATCATAAAACACAAGTACAAAGAAAGCACAAAAAAATTAAATCATAAAGTCTAAGGAGGACAAGTTATGAAACGTAATCTAATCATATTATCATTATTCGCCCTGATGACTTCAGCGTGCAGCTCAAGTCTTCAGATTACCGGAAGTAATGTCGACGATTTATATTACTGGCCGGGCGACAACCCACCTGTTTATGCAGGTGAAGAACTTCCAAATATCGGTTCCAACACCAAAACCGCTAATGAAGACTTGCTCATTATTAGCGAAGTTGAAAAAGGAAAAGACGGAACCAATACGCTCAACAATTATATCTATGCTGATGACGAGCCTGATTGGTATTCAGGTGTTCAGGCAAGAAATATTGAAAATATTAACAGCTCCGATCAGGATACTTTAATAATACCATCTGAAGAAGACGGAACTTATATCGTCAATAATTATTATCTCGATGATAACGATTATTATTATTCAAACAGGCTTCGTTTCTTCCATGATCCTTATTACTATGATCCTTACTGGAGTTTTTCATACAACTGGGGATGGGGTTCCTATTACTACTCTCCATACAGTCGTTGGAATTCATGGGGTTGGGATCCATGGGGATATAGCTCATGGGGATTTTACGACCCTTGGTATTACAACTCCTGGGGCTATTATAATCCAATGTATTACGGCTCATACTACGGTTACTACTCATGGAATAATCCATATTATAACCATAATTATTACGGCAATCATCATTATAATGATTGGTACGACCGCGATAACAAGAATTATAATGAAAGCGGTCGCCGGTCAAGAAATTTGATCGGGACTTATGGAGGTGGCGTTGGAATGGCTTCCAATACAAGAACCGGAGGAAATGAAACGATTGGAGCAACTACAAATAAATCAGCTTCTCCTCAAAGCAGAAGAACTGTTATCAACGCTTCAGAAGGCGACGTTACTTCTCGTAACAATGCCAATACTGATCTCAAATCACAAACAACTCAATCAAGAGTCCTGACTGAAAAAAGAAGATCTGTAGCGGGTTCTGATAATGTGAGCAATATTCAAAACAGAAGTAACGTTTCCGGCGAAAGAGTAAGAAATATTGAAAACGCGCCTGCATACCGTACTCCTGCAAACACAGAAAGACGAGCTTCAGGAACAAGCACTCAAGGGGTTAATGGCAGTTCAGAAAGAAGCAGATATACACCTAGTTATAACAAGCCTAGAACTAATACAAGGGCTACGTACAATACAAACAGAACAAATAGCATTGACAGCAGAAATGACAGAGCTACAGAAAGCAAGTCATCAATAGGTAATTCAACAAATAGATCTAATAATTACAGTAGCCCTGCTCAAAGTAATTCAAAATCAAGCTATCAATTACCTTCAAGAAGCTCAGCTCCAAGATCATACGGAAGCTCAGGAAGCTCAGGAAGCAGCTATAAATCGAGTTCTTCACCAAGTTCAAGCCCATCAAGAAGCTATTCTTCGGGAAGCAGTTCTCCGTCAAGGAGCTACTCATCAGGCAGCTCTTCAAGTAGTCCTTCCAGAAGTTCATCGGGCAGCAGCGGATCATTCTCAGGTGGAAGCAGCCCGTCAAGTTCGGGAAGTAGCCACTCAAGTTCGGGAAGCAGCAGCTCAGGAAGCAGCAGCCACAGTTCAAGCCCAAGCAGAAGATAGTTTTTGATTACAAACATTTATGAACTCTAAAAAAGAACTTACTATGAAAAGATATTTAATAACTGCAATGATTATCCTTACTGCAACCTTAGGTTTTAGCCAGGATTATATAGATGCCATAAGATATTCACAGACTAATTATGGCGGAACTGCCCGTTCAGTTTCAATGGGCAGCGCTTTTGGAGCACTTGGTGCCGACTTCTCTTCTGCAAGCATAAATCCTGCAGGTTTAGGCTTGTACAGAAATAATGAATTTATTTTATCTCCAACTTTAAATATTAATAATGTAACTTCAAGTTATTTGAATACTAATACCAAAGACACAAAGTATAATTTCAATTTTAACAACATCAGTTATGTTAGCTCATTTAAAACCGGTGTTGAATCAGGTATTGTTAATATCACCTTAGGATTTGGATACAACAGAATTAAGAATTTCCATTCTAATTTTATTGTTTCAGGTCATGGCGCTCAAACCACTTTACTTGATTACTATACTTCTTATGCAAATTCAATAGGAGATTCTGAATATTTTGACGACTTCCACGAAGGGATGGCATGGAAAACTTACCTCGTTGATGCAGACCCCGATCCTGAAGTTATTGAAGGAGTATTCTACAATGAACTTGCCGATTACAGTAAATATGAAATTTATGATGGAGATAATAACTTCCTTGGTTATGGTTACAATAAATCAGGAGTTAAATCTCACTCTCAAAGAAGTGTTGTTGAACAAAGCGGAAGAATAGATGAATACTTAATTTCTTTAGGCATGAACATCGACTATAAATTATATGTTGGTGCTTCTTTCGGATTATTGGATTTAGAATTTGAAGAAAACAATATTTTCACTGAAATTGATGATGAAAATAAATGTGCATACTTTAAAGATTATAATCTTGCTTCCCGTCAACAACATTCAGGATTTGGCATGAATTTTAAAGCCGGATTGATTTACAGGCCTTTTAAATCGCTAAGACTCGGTGCTGCAATTCATACTCCTAATTTCTTTTCAATAAGTAATTACCAGGAAAAAGATTTGGAAGCCAATTATGATCTTCCTCTTGGCAATGACACTGACGGGTATCATAATACATGGGAAAGTAAAGATATTACTGAGTCATATAGGTATAAACTAGAAACTCCTTTAAAAACAGTACTTAGCGCAGCATACCTTTTTGGAGAAAGAGGCTTATTAAGTGTTGACTACGAAATTATTGGTTATTCTTCAACTAAGTTCCGCGCAGCTGCCGGTGACAATTGGGATTATTCAGGACAAAACGAAATATTGAATAACACTTTTAAAACTACCGGAAATCTTCATATTGGCGGAGAATTAAGACTCAGTGAAAATTTCAGTCTTAGAGGTGGATTCGAATTATTCGGAAATCCTTATAATAAAACTGTTACATTTGG
>CAYUEI010000205.1:0-5231 GCA_964443445.1 uncultured Prolixibacteraceae bacterium
CAACACGTCTGACTCTGGATCAGAAGAGTAAAGGTTCGAGCCCTTTCAGGACAACATTTTTATTTATCAGACAATGCACCCCTATTCAATGTAACATCCATTAAATATCCTGTACAAATACCTTTGACTTTAATTTTATCCCCTATTTTACCTATCTCGCTTTCGGTAATCTCGCCTTTGCTAATTGAACAGCTCACCCCTGAAAATGAATTCGGATCTTTAAGCATTATTACAATGCTTTCTTCATCAGAGCTTATCTCAGCTATTTCACCCTCGACTTCTACAATCTTATCTACATACTTAGTACTTGCACTCTGTTCATCACTCTCAAATTCACTAACGATATCTATGCATTGTACTTTAAAATCAGGTTTCTTTCCTGCAACGCTGTTATCACTCTTCCGAAACACGTATAAACTAACTATTGCAGCAACTATTAATCCAATTACGGATAATGCTATTATGTATTTCCAGCCCTTTTTCATTTCTTAATTCTTTTGGTATGGTTTATAATCGAGTTCTACCGAAACATCTACTACCTTTGCAACTCTGTCTTCAACAACAGCAGGCACTTTAATCCCGTAATCATTAATTGATACCTTGAAATTGCACTTCCCTGTAGCCGACCCTTCTTTTATATCTACAACCGCAGGTACTGTTATGGTTTTTGTTACCCCATGAATTGTTATATCTCCTGTAACCTGAATATTTATCGTGCCTTTTTTGGAAATATCAATCTTTTCGTAATCTACTATCTTACCCTTAAAGTTTGCTTTAGGATGCAAATGCGATTCCATATATGTTTCGTTGAAATGTTCTGCTGCTGTAGCTAATGTAAATTCAAACCCTTTTATCAGCATAGCACATACTATCTCTCCTGACTTAACATCAAAAAAACTTATCACCTGTTTGTTTGTACCATCTATATCTATCATATCAGTATGCGACATGAAGTATGCTTTACCGGTTTTGGTATAATACTTTTCCTGCGATAAACCATTTATTGCTATCAAACAGAAAATGATGAATATTATTTTTTTCATTTGTTTTGTTTTCTTTTCTAATGCAATTACTATGCCTACTTTCCACCGATAGTAAATACCTGTGAAATATTAAATCCAAGCCTTACATCTCCTTTTAAAATATTACCTGTGGTTTCCCCTATCATTGAATGTTCAATCATATTCTGGCAATTCGTCAACATGATTTGAAATACATGACCTGAAACCTGAATATCGAACCCTACACTCAACGGATCATAATATTCCTTTTCTCCCGCAGGCAGATTCTTATTACCACTTACATAGTAATATTCAGCATTTACTGAGAAGGTATTAGTAATTTTGTATCTCCCCCCTATTCCAATAGCCCATAAATCATTCTTGTGATTACTGTTCAACACCATATTGCGGTGTATATACGTTGGCATCAACTGTAAGGACAATTTTGGTGAGAACATCCTCCCTATTAATAATTGATGTGTATATTTTAACCTCCCTGCAAAATTCTTGTTTCTTAATTCATCACCTTTGTAATCATATCCGTCTATACCCATTGTTGTAACCCAAACCAAAGATACCGGCATATTTTTCATGCCCTTACTTTGTTGTAAGATTGAATATTTGATGTATGAATTGAAAAAAGCATCATTCTGCCGGCCTATGCCAACCATCAATTTATCTGTAACTCCATATTCAAGACTCATATATGAATACGAACCATCAATTCCCCAAAACCTGTTGAACCCTGTATTTATATTGTCAAACCTATGATGCACTCTGAAATCCAAACCACCCTTAGGCATCATTTGTACTGAATGTCCGTTTAATATTCTCGTCGAATAGAATGTTCCCATTGCATACTCAGTAGTATTTGATAATTCAGAATCCAACAACGCATCTAAATCATCCTGCGCTCTTATGACTGTTGCAGATAATGCAAGTATTGCTATTAATATATATCGTTTCATTATACCTGGTCAGATTAATTATTTTAATGATTTTATTTCTTCGTCACTCAGAGCCTTATTGAATACTTTTAAATCGTCAATGCTCCCTTTAAAATAGTTATACGGTTCTGAAGAACTCTTCCCCACAATAAGGTTGCCATTCTTGAACCCAATAGTCTTTTCTATCGTCTCAAAGGCCATTTCTCCATAAGACTTATTACTGAATCTAACTGAAGTTTTACCCCCGGTAATCTGAATGTAAACAAAATTCCATTCTGCCCACGTATCTATTATCAGCTCTTCATCATCAAACTTCTTCTTTTCACTTCCTGATGTCAATGCAACAAAAGTCTGACCGGTGATCCCATCAACTTCAAACTTCACAGCCCCTTTACCAAAGTCAATCATCGTTGGAGTCATATTCCCCGCCATTAGTTCTTTCAATTGCTTTTCACTTTTGAAATGAAAGCATATCGACATCGTGTCATAAATACCTGTAAAGAAACTAAATGAACTAGTACCATCGAGTATCAGTGATCCTTTGGAAAACCCTGTATACCCTGTTGAATTATAAGCCGGTGCTCCTTCGAAAGAAAGTTTTAAATCGTTTAATGATGAATCAGCTAAATTGCTCTCAAATAAAAAATTGGCAATTAATGAATTGTCGTAATTTACAACAACAGTATCACCTGTATCCCCTTTATTATAAAACGATTCTTCATTTTCATATGTACAGGAACTAAATGTGATAATTAATAATAAAGTTAGATAAAAGATTTTTTTCATAGCATATTTAATTAAAGCCCTAAAAATATAAAAACATAGTAAACTGAAAGTAATAAAGGGATAAAAAAAATAAACAAAAAAAAGGGGCTTAAAATCTTGCCCCTTATATTTGAATTTTAAATATCATTCTATATCTGATTTTCTGTGTATATTAAAAATAGAATATACTTCTCGAGCTTCTTTTTGATTGGAATTTACCCCTCTTGACAACTTTAATAATTGACCTCCTGTTGATTGCATGTTCCTGTTCAGAACATTCTTCACCATCTTCGCAATGATTGAGCAGCTGAGTCTCTCCAAAACCGGAATACTCTACTGCCAATTTATCAATTCCCTTGCTCACAAAGTAGTTATAGGCAGAAGTCGCCCTAAGTTTAGATAACTTCAAATTGTATTCGTCACTTCCTTTTGAGTCTGTATGAGATTCAATCCTCACCTCAAGTCCCGGACTTTGCTTCAGCATTTCTGCTACCCTATCCAATATCTGAGCTGCCTCAGAAGTAATCTTATCACTGTCATAGCCATAGTTAATATGCTCTATTTGAATAATCTGAAGCTCATCTCCATCTACCATTTCCATACTTAATGGTTCAAACTGCTGAGGCTCTTCAAGTGCATCGAAACTCATTTCTATGAAAATCTCTACCTCTATCCTTTCGTTCGGAAGTTTATTATATGTAGACAGATCTTTTTCTGCCGGCATATAATTTTCTTTCGAAACAGCAATCCTGTAATTTCTTTGCTTGAAAGCACTAAAAATGAATTCCCCATCTTCCTTGGAATAGGTCACTTCAACTGTATCCTGGTTCTCATCAAGCAAGGCAACCTTAGCCCCTGCTATCTCATAAGTGTTGATTCTGTCGCGAACAACTCCCCTTATCTGTACAGGTATATATAATATCTTAACTTTGTAAATGTCATCATACCCTTTGCCCCCGGTCCTGTCCGATGAAAAATAACCATTGAAGCCAGTCTCATCAAGCCAAAGTCCAAAATCATCCTTGGAACTGTTTACAGGATATCCCATATTGTCACCTTTCTTAAAAACACCCCTGTCGGGTAAAGCCATATATATATCAAGACCTCCCATTCCACCCATTCCGTTCGATGAAAAATATAACACTCCATCATCAGCTATAAATGGGAATAATTCTTCGCCCTCTGTATTTACTTCTTCAAGATTTATAGGCGCTCCCCATACTCCGTTTTCTTTTCTGCACCAGTATATATCATTACCACCTTTTCCTCCCGGCATATCAGAAGCAAAATATAAAAGATCACCTGTCTTATCTATTGAAGGGTGTCTTAAGTTATATTGCTTGTTATTGTATTTGAATTCTCCTTTTAAATGCCACTCATTATTCTCTAAATCGGCATAATATATTTGTAGATTGTTCTCTTCGTTCTTTAAACTTGTCCCTTTCGATCCCCTGTTGCTATTGAAATACATCCTTTTGCCTTTTACATCAAAAGTTGCAGGACCATCGTGGAAAGGGGTCATCAAACTTTTTGCATATATCCCCGGCTCTGAATAGTTTCCGTATTCATCAATGCTTGAATAATATAAATCAAGGAATGGAAGATTATCCCATACATACTTCGGATCTCTGTTGTTCTCAGGATCACCTGTTGAAACAAATATTACTTTGTTGTCATATACAACAGGTCCCCAGTCTGATCCCGGTGTGCTGAAAGGGACTGATTCAACTTCATAGCGCGTTGAATCCTGTAATAAAAAATCAATATAATCAAGTAACGATTGTTCCAGATTCACCCTCCCGTCTTCAGGCCTCAAAGTAGAATATTCTTTCAATGCCTCTTCCGAATCAGTATACTTACCATTACTTTTTAAGGCCATCGCATAGTAAAAAATATCTTCAGGTGTCTGCTCATTCATTTCCATCAAAACCTTAAGCCACTTCTCTACTTCTTCTGTTCTTCCAATATTCCTGTAACTATCAGCCAACCTACGCACTACATATGCATTATTCTTGTCTCTCTCATATGCATAAGTATATAGATCAATGGCTTCATTCCATGAAAAATCAGAAAAAGCCTGATCAGCCAGCCTAATAGTAATCTTCAACTGTCCAAACGATAAGTTCGCAATTAAAAGCAGCGTTACTACCAGCCCTGAAATTATTTTAACCTTTTTCCACATAGTCTTTTCATAATTAGAAATATCTCGGCGATCTTACTCTTCCACGACCAAAGCTAAAGTCAAAGTTAAGGAATATTTCATGAGTTCCATTATTATATGGACCTAAATCATTCGTCGTCAAATCGTATGCATACCCAATCTTTAACTGCTTCGTCGCCTGTACCTGCGCCATCAAACCAATAGAATTTCCTATTCTGTAAGTTACCCCTAACCATAACAGGTCATAAAACACTCCCTGTGCGGTTATATCTGCCGACATAGGTGCGTTTGGAGTAAATCTCACCATGAAATAGGGTTTAAATTTAATAATTCTTGTAATATCAAAAACATAACCAC
>CAYUEI010000206.1:0-5216 GCA_964443445.1 uncultured Prolixibacteraceae bacterium
ATTACATTCTGGTCAGGTCCAGTCAATGCAACAGGGACAAGAGGAGTTGCATTAGAACTGTATTCGATATGGAGAACTGCTACTCCTGTAACATCACCTTCGAAAGCTTCGGCGGTACGTGTTCCTGTCCCGGTAAAGAAGAACGACATTGAATTTCCTGAGGACCATCCATCACGTTCTACAATTTCCTGTACTATTGTTGAAATTTCAGGTGTTTTTTGAGCATCTGCAGATTCACCTTCTGAATTCCATGGAAGTAGACTCCAATTTACAAACGAATTGGTAGATGGTCTTGATGAAATATTAAAGTTATCAGTATTGAAAGTTACAGGGTTATCGGACGCCTCTCCTTTTATCATTACTGTGGTTTCACTATTTGTTACTTCATCACACATGAATTTGATATATGCATTATAAATAACAGCATTTTTCGGAATTTCAATATTATTAAATCTTAGTCCTACTATTTGGTCTCCCCCCGGTTGCTGGTCGTAACACAGTTCTATATCTGTACTGGTTAACCAAACTTGTCCTGAGTTGATATTTTGTTCAGCATCATCACTTCCCTGATTAATAGGAATATCAAAAGCAGACATCAAAATTTCTTCATTCACATTTATAATGAGTTTAGCACTTGAAGAGCCAAACGCATCTGAGACCTTATAAGTAAGTTGGTCAGATCCGTGGAAATCTTTATCAGGGAAAAAAGTGATTGTATTATCAGGGTTTATAGTTGTTGTACCATGCAAAGGTTGAACTTCTATTTTAACTGTCCAATAAAGTTTATCACCATCGAGGTCAGTATCATTTTTAACGACATTTGCAGTAACGCTGAAATTCTCCAAAGTAGAAATAGTGTCATTTACTGCTTCAGGTAATGTGTTGTTTTTAATAATAATTTGAAGATCTGCTTCATCTGAGAGCTGATTTGAATCAGACACCCCTAATGCAAAGTTGAAAGTTCCTTTATTTTGAGGTATTCCATCGATAATTCCTGTTGAAGTATTTAAACTTAGTCCGGCAGGAAGGATTCCTGATACAATTCTCCAGATGTAAGGAGGTGTCCCACCTGATACTGAAAGTTCCTTATTATATGGAATGCCTTGAATACCATCGGCAAGAAAGGTTGTATTGATAGATATATCCGGAGGAGATGCAATCCAGTTTGCAGGGTCGTTCCCATAAAGGGTTAATCCTTTACGAAGCAATATATTGCCATTAGCATCAGCATCTGGCCAAGGAAGATTATTGTCATATTCAACTTTATCAATTCTAATATACGGGAAAACAGTTAATCCTTCTTCAGTGTAAGAATCAGCAGATTTAAATAAAGTAATTTCTTCACCTCCGTTATTTAATTTAGAAGGGTAATTAAAAACCTTTGTAGTTGCACTTAATGAGTTTAGGTTTCTGAAATCCTGTGGATTGATAGTAGACTCCACCAGATAAACTGATTCACCTGATTTTAAAGTAGTTTTTTCAGAAAATTCAAAATTTACACCTTCAACTTTCCAAGACAGAAGAGTCTTTTCATTCCATAGATTGATAATTTCATTACTTGTATTTACAATTTCAATAAATTCAAAACCTCCTTCACCGGGATTATACATTAGTTGTTTAATAACCAATGGTCCAACTCTTGGATATGAATTGACTTTATTTAGAGTAACGGTAGATTGGGCTACAAAGTTATCATTGCCATTAGAAAGGATAAATCTTCCGAAAGAAACACCGGTTTCAATTTCACCATAATCAAATCCATGTTCATATCCTGTAAGGTCTCCGGTGGCGTTAGCTGAAAATATATAGACATCTTCACCATGAGAGCTTAATGAGAAAGCAGAGCCAAATTCACTACTTGAATATTGCATAATTGAACCGGAATAATGTCCTTCGTAAAAGACTTTGTATCCTAAGGCAGGAATTGTTGTACCCTGAGGAATTTTCCATTTCTTTGGATTACTTCTGTTGTCTGAAAGATACCATCCGCTGATGTCAATACTTTTAGAGTTTGGATTAAATATTTCAATTGCATCGGTAGCAGGTTGTTCAGAATTTGAAAGAATTTCATTAATATAAACCGGATCAAATGTAATTATAGCATCATCCGACTTCGGAGAACCATTAATCGAAGAAGAAGCTCTCCAGTTATTTCCATCAGACCAGTTGTTATTTAAGTTTGAATTTACAGGTACGAGGGTAAATCCTAATCCGTCAGGTGAAGTAGGCCAAGGGTTATTATCATTATACTTTAAAGTAATAATAGTATCACCTGCTATATCAACAATACTTAATCTTTCGCCTTTATTATCAAGTTGTCCTTCATATACGCCGTTTGGATCGAAGCCATATCTTTGTCTAAAATAGAAATCATTGGAAGCCAGAACAAAAAAGTTTCCCGGTTCTAATTTAGCATTTGTTGTAAAAGAATAAGAAATGCCATCGGTAAAAGCTGAGCCGGTAAGATTTATTGTTTTGGAACCGGTATTTTTCAGTTCAATGAATTCAAATTCTGAACCACTTATTTCCCCTTCATCAAGTGGGTTGTAATTTATTTCAGTAATCTGTAAATCTTCAATATTTTCTGCAACATTTAGCTGAATGGTATGTAAGGCACTCCAGGTGTTTGAATTAAGAATACGGGCTTTAATTATCGTAGTTTGAAGGACATTAATGGATACTTGATTGCCTCCGTCAGCTGCTTTTGATGAAATTGTACCTCCTGTTTGTCGGGGGTCACTTCCATCAAGGGTATATTTGATTGACCCAGATGAATTTGGATTAGTAATAGATACATTGGTGCCTTTATTTATTTCGATGATGCTAAATTCTATTTCATCATTATCGATTTTGAATTTAGGTGACGAAATTGAAGGAAGAAGTTTTTCATCTTTGAGTTGTTGTATTACAATATTTGTTCTGAAAGGGAAATATTTACTTAATGTATTCTCAACCATAGGTTTCCAGTGGTCATCTTTTGTGTACCTTGGCCAGCCGTCAACATCTCCCCATCTGGCAGATTCTGCAATAACTGCAGTGTCAATTTCCAAAGTGCGCTTTAAAAATGTATTTGCAGTGAATTCAGGGGTAAGAACGCCATCGTTATAAAGATGTTTAAAAGCCCTGTCTGCAAAGCGTTGCCGATATTCAGCGTTTGAAGACAATTTGAAATGGAGCCATTGCGGATTAAACTGCCAATAATCGTAAATTTCCATTCTATTCCCATAATTTCTTGTGGCTAAGTCAACTCTGTTTTCCTCTAATCCGATATTGGGATTTCCCGGAACTGCTTCATAGAGAAGAGTATGTTCATTGTCGTGGGCAAAAAATTTAAAACCATCAGCACCATTTCTGTTATATATTGCGTAGAAGTTATTTGGACTAGTATTTCCTCCGAAAGCAGAGACCGGAGCATCAAAATTGCCGGTATAGAAAATGATATTCATGTAGTCAATCAAATTATCCACATCAAGCAAGACTTTTATATTTGGGTCTCTCTTCCCGGAGGCATCTAATCCCTGAATGCGATAGTAATTTGTGTTGCTTTGAAATCCGGAAACACAGTAGTCCCATAATTCTCTCCAGGCACTATCGTTTCCATCAGTTGCGCCATCTTTTTTAATTACATCGTAATCTTCTTTTGAACCCCCTAAATATGATTCAGCAAAGCGGGCTTCTGAACGTTCCTGAGTTTGATATAATCCCCAATATAAGCCGTTGATATAAAGATGATAGTATCTGCTTCTGGTATAGGGTTGATTCATAAATTTTTGGATGTCTCTTGAAAAAACATCGCGTGTGAAAGTATAGTAAGGAGCTTCACTGGTGCCTTTACTCCAGGAATAATTCTGGGCGCATCTCAGGTCAACCTTGTCAAAGGAGCTGACTCCTTCGTTTTCAAAAAGTGGAAAATCAAGTTTTCCTTCACCATATTCTTTTCTGAAGAATAAACGAAAAGCATGTTTTTTAAACCAGCCATTTCTACTATAGCCTCCTCTTATTCTTAACCCTGAATTAATTTGAAATCCTTCTGAACCATCCGGATTTAATAATTCAACAGATGCCGGGCGTTCCCATTCTTCACCATCACCTTCTGCATTGACATATATTCCGGTTTGCGAATTAAAAAGATTTTTGAGGTCAGTAGTAACAGAAATAGTAGGGACTTCAAGTAATGCATCATCAATAAGATTAATATATCTTTTATCATTGGTGATATTAGGGTCGATTAGCAGGTCAATATCCTGATTGTTAATTCTTGATGTTGAAGGCCAATCGTGACCAGGATTATCGAACTGGTTCTTTAATTCGTTTATAAATATATAAGAGCAAGTGTTTGTTTCACTGAAATCATAACCTTCTTTTTTTGCATTAGCCCTAACAACTACTCCGGGAGTTTTACCTCTGCCGGTTGTGCTTGCCGGATTAATATTCACCTTTACAGGAGAGCTTTTAATTATTGCAGTGGAAGAAGTAGTTGGATCTGTTCCATCAAGAGTATAGTAAATACTCATGCCGCTTACAGGTGAAGAAATTGTAACATCGAATGGTTGTGAATAGAAGCCATGCCTGACTGAAAATATTGGTTTATCAGCTTTGGGATTGGTTATAATATCACCGACTAGATTTACTGTAGCAAACAAGGAAGGATTGCTCCACGATTGATCAGTAGTTGTATACCAACTTATTTTATTATCTCTTTCTCCACCATCATCATCGTCATGAACATGTACGTCAAGACCAAGCATAGTTCCATTTTTTGGATTTCTTTCTCCCAGAGTTGCCCATGGAAATTTAGTTTCAAGAGTATAACCATTTGGTCTTCCTGTTATTTTAAAATCAACATTTTCAGTACCTCCGTTATTTGGATGTATATTCAAATCATTCCATCTGAAAGTATATTGATAATCTGTGCTTCCATAAGAAGTTAGTTTGTTGTTTTCAATATCAATATATATTTCAACTGCATCATCCCACCATACATCTCCTGAATCATTTATTTTTGATTCATCGGTAACAAAAACAAGAATATAAAGATTGTCTTGATCCCAGGTAGCTTTGAACCACGCTGAAAGATCAGAATTTGAAACTGCATTACCAGATAGTAATTTTTCAAGATTCTCTGCATTATAATTATTCCATATGGCATCAAGGTTTCCGTCAATAACCGGAACTGAGTTGGTATTTTTAATTTGAAGTACTGATTGGGAATTACC
>CAYUEI010000207.1:0-5186 GCA_964443445.1 uncultured Prolixibacteraceae bacterium
GACTCAATACCGAGTATTATGATTTTTTTATTTTCAGGCATAATTAATTACCATATTTTTCTGTTAACAGATAATGTTTTTGGTACAAAATATGTTATTTTGTGATATTAACAATTCAGGAGGGCAAAAGTATCAAAAAAACTATAAACATAGTAATTGTAATTATTTCACTGATGCTGCTTGTTGTAGCCTCTGCTTATCTTGTTTTACAAAGCAGAGCGGTTCAAACAATGATAATCTCAACTGTAACAGGCAGCATATCAAGGGCAACGGGTGCCGATGTGAAAATTAAAAAGGTAAAGCTTACTTTCCTGAGAAAGGTGGTTTTTGAAGATGTTTATATCAGTGACCAAAATAAAGATACTTTACTTTTTGCTGAAGATTTTTCTCTTGATATTGATTCATTACAATTAAGAAAGAAAAACTTAAAGCTGAGCTCTTTAAAAATCGGGCACCCTAAGATATTTGTTCAACGCATTGATAGCAGTAATTTTAATTTTTCGTTTCTTTTTTCAGGTGGGAAAGGCACTTCTGACCCGTGGAAGATTTCTTGTAAGAAGATTGCAATTGAAGACGGAGAATTTAGTTTTAGTGACGACAATATTTCTGAAAACCTGAATAAATTCCTGAAGTTCAGGGATATTGATCTCGATTTGAAGAATATAAGATTTGTTTCAGCCAATAATTTCTCAGGTTCACTGGATCAGCTTGTTTTTAAAAGTAATAATGGGTTCATTCTTAAAGAATTGAATTCTGAATTTCAATATTCTGATTCTGTAGTTACGTTGAGAAATATTGAAGCTTTAAGCGAATATTCTTCATTGAAGGCTGATTCTTTGATGCTGGGATTAAAAAATTTTCTAAAGAAGGATGATTTTTCGGAACTGGCAGTTAATCTTAAACTAAATCACCTCCTGATAAGTTTTTATGATGCGGGGTATTTTTATGATGATATTAAAGGCGAAGGGCCTGATATTAAGTTAGCCGGATCTCTTTCGGGTAGAATTAATGATCTGAAAGGTAAGAACATCGTTGCTACAATAGGTGAAATTACAAGGGCAACGGGTGATTTTTATTTAAATGGTTTACCGGATATTAAGAATACCTATATTTTTTTAAATCTCAACGAGTCGTTTGCTAATCTGAATGAAATCAGGAAACAGGAATTCCCCGCAAGATTTGAGAAGATAAAAGATAAGATTCCCCAGTTTCTGGATAAAGTAGGAATATTTACATATACCGGGAATTTCACCGGATTTATAAATGACTTTGTTGCTTATGGTACTGTTAATACAAACCTTGGATTGCTGAAAAGTGATATTTCATTTAAACCGCTTGAGAATAAGGCCCTGAAGATAGAAGGACATTTAAAAACAAATGTGCTTGATATTGGTACATTGCTGGATGTTAAGAATATAGGCACTCTGACGTTGTCGGGCAATGTTGACGGGACGCTTAAGGGCAACAAGTATGACCTTGTTATTAATGGCCTTATCGACTCAATAGATATTAACGATTATTGTTTTCATAACGTTGTTCTTAATGGTAATATCAGGAATAAGCTTTTTGATGGTATGCTGACTGTCAATGACCCTAATTTAAAGCTTGACTATTCAGGTCGGCTTGATTTATCGCCTGAACTGCCGGTGTTTGAGTTTGTAGCAGACGTCAGGGATGCAAGTCTTTCTAAATTAAACCTTTTAAAAGATACAGCTTCAGTGGTATCTTTCGGTCTTGATGCCAACTTTGTTGGAAATAATATTGACAACCTTAAAGGGCAGATAAAAGTTAAAGATCTTAAGTATAAAAACTTCCGTGATTCTTTAAAGTTGGCGAATGCTGTAATTAACAACATCTCATCCAACGATACAAGCTATATTTCTGTAAAAAGTGACTGGATAGAGGGAGAGTTGGAAGGCAGTTACAGGTTTTTAGATATAATAAATTCTTTTTCAAGTTATTATACTTATTATTTGCCTTCATCAACAACAGCTAAGAATAAAGAATTTCAAGAGACCAACGATTTCAAATTTAATTTCAGGATAAAAGAGGCTGATCCATTTTGCAAGGTTTTTATGCCTAAACTATCTTTTGCAACTCCATTTGATGTTACCGGTTATTACAAGCCATTACTCAAAATGGCTTTTCTTGAGACATTTTTACCTTCAGCAGGTTTTCAGGATCAAAGGCTTGGTAATGTGAGGTTAAAAGTTGAGGGAAGTCCTGAGAAGCTTATTTGTAATATTAATTCTGACCGGCTCGTATTGGGCAAGGATATTAATATTTATAATTTTTCAATACAGTCGGATAGTAAAAATGACAAGGTAGATGCCGGTATATTCTGGAATAATTATTCAGAAAACACATACAGCGGTGCTATAAAGTCTGAAATAGAGTTTGTTAAAACTGAAAATAAGAATCCTACAGTAATTGTTAATATTGATCCTTCGAAGATTTATTATGCTGACTCCTTGTGGATTATAGAAAAGACATCAGTACGTATAGATTCCTCAACGATAAAGTTTGACGACCTTTCACTTCACAGTCTGACTCAAAGTTTTGTCATTGACGGGGCAATAAGTGAAGATAAACAATCGACGTTGAGTGCAAGAATACGAAATGCCGATTTTGGTCTTTTCAGTTCATTGATAGGCAATACGAATTTAAAGGGAGAGATAAACGGAATTGCAAAAGTAAGAGACATTTACGATAAGATGATAATCGGTATGGATGTCAGGGTAGGTGGTTTTGCGCTTGGAAAAACATATTTCGGAGATGCATTGTTGAAGTGCGAATGGAATAATGAAAGGGAAAAGCTTGCTACAAATATTACATTTACCAATAAGAATCAGAAGATTGTCGATGCAAGTGGCGACATTGATATTTTTAATAAGAATCTGGATTTGGATTTGGTTCTTGATAAATCGCCGACTGATTTGCTTGGGACCCTACTTCCGTCATTGTTTTATAATGTTCAGGGAACTGTAAGTGGGCAAGTTGAAATGACGGGTAGTTTCTCGGATATTCAATTTAATGGAAGTCTGAAGCCGGATCAGCAGGTTGGTTTAGGTGTAAATGCAATAAAAGTGAATTATTTCTTTTCCGACCCGGTTATCTTTCATAATGATTCATTGGTATTCAGGATGATAGAAATTAATGATGAGTTTGGAAACAAGGGTATGCTGGATGGTTATCTTACTCATACAAATTTAAGCAGTAATGTTGGTTATAATTTAACAATCAATACTGATAAGATTTGTGGGATGAACACTACAAGTTATGACCGTGAGCGTTTTTACGGGACAATATTTGGTAAAGGAACGATGTATATAACAGGAGATGGAAGTGCACCTACCTTAAACGGTGATTTTGTAACAGAAAAGGGATCAACGATATATATTCCTGTTGGAGGGTCGAGCAAGGCAGAGCAATATGATTTTATACAGTTTACCTCCGACGTTAAGAAAGTAGATGTTGGGGATAAGGAATATGTACCCCGGACAACAGGTTTGAAGATGAATTTTGATGTTGAAGTAACGCCGGATGCTAAGGTTCAAATAATATTCAACTCGCAGATTGGTGATGTTTTAAAAGCAGAAGGGGCAGGTAATATTCAGGTGAGAATGGATAAGAATTTCAACCTTGAATTATATGGCAATTATGAAATAGAAAAGGGAGACTATCTGTTTACGCTACAGAACGTTATAAACAAGAGGTTTTACATAGAAAAGGGTGGTACAATCAAATGGATGGGAAATCCTTATGATGGTTTGGTAGATGTGAAAGCTTTATATCGGGTTAAGACTTCATTGCATGATTTGTTTTTGGGTAGTTCGACCGAAGTTGACAAAGTCCGGCGGCTTCCTGTCGATTGTATAATTTATTTGACAGATAACTTAAGTCGTCCGGCAATTGATTTTAAAATTGATTTGCCTACTGCCGAAGAAAGGATAAAAGAAGAAGTTGATCAGTTGATAGTTACGAAGGAAGATATAAACAAGCAGATTATTTCACTTTTGATGATCGGGCGCTTTTATACTCCTGATTTCTTTGCAGGAAAGCCCGGGACCAATACCGGAGTAGAGCTAATGGGAGCTACGGCGAGTGAACTTTTATCTAATCAGTTGTCAAACTGGATGAGTCAGATATTAAAAGACTGGGATTTTGGAATAAACTATAGGCCGGGAAATCTGATATCAAATGATCAGATAGAAGTGGCACTGAGTACTCAGGTTTTAAATGACAGGATAACAATTGGAACGAATATTGCGAACAATACGAATCAAACCGTCAACAACAGTGCAGAGATTGTGGGAGATTTTGATATGAATATAAAACTTACTGATAATGGAAAGCTGCAGTTTAAGGCATATCACCATTCAAATGATAATTTAATCAACGATACATCTCCATATACTCAAGGAGTTGGGTTTACTTACAGGGAAGAGTTTAATAGCCTGAAAGAGTTGATTCAGATGTATAAAGATGCAATTTTGAATAAAAAGAAGAAGGTTAATACTTCAGAAGAGGTTAAAAATGAAATATAAGGTGAAGTATTTAATTTTCTTTATTTAATTTGCGAACAGAAAAATGAAATAAAATATTAAGTCAATTTAAACGTTAAAATATCAGTTAAAACGAATTTATATGTTAGCTTCTTTTATATTTCAGGTAAATCAGACAGTATCGATGATATTGGCTGCAGCTCCCCAGGGAATCTCACTTAGTTTTTGGGAATTGGCACAAAAGGGAGGAATTATCATGATTCCAATCCTATTGTTATCACTTATCGGGATATATATTTTTGTCGATCGGTGGATTGCAATAAATAAAGCTTCAAAGATTGATCCTTCAATGATGAACCAGATCAGGCAGAATGTAGCAGATGGTAAGATTGATGCGGCTTTGGCTATTTGCAGGACCAACAACATTCCAATTGCAAGAATGATGGAAAAGGGTATTACTCGAATTGGAAGGCCTTTGAATGATGTTAATGCAGCAATAGAAAATGTTGGCAATCTTGAAGTTAGTAAATTAGAGAAGGGATTACCGATTTTGGCAACTTGCGCGGGAGGTGCTCCAATGTTGGGGTTTCTTGGAACAGTAACTGGTATGATCCGAGCCTTTTATGATATGGCCCATGCAGGGAATAATATTGATATAACATTATTGTCGTCAGGTATTTA
>CAYUEI010000208.1:0-5186 GCA_964443445.1 uncultured Prolixibacteraceae bacterium
CTGGCGTAACGAAGATATTGTGTTTACTCCCCGCGAGGAAAATTTGAAATTGATAAATGAAGCTGTTAAGGTTGCTCAGCAGGCTGATATCATTATTCTTGCCGTTGGCGAAACCGAATTTATTTGTAGGGAAGCGTGGAGCAAAGCCCATATTGGCGATAATATGACACTCGATTTGATTGGCGAGCAACAAGAGTTGGTTGAAGCGATGGTGGCTACCGGGAAACCAGTAATTGTTTATCTTACCAATGGTCGCCCATTGTCAATTATCTACATTCAAGAAAAAGTACCAGCGATTATAGAAGGCTGGTATATGGGGCAAGAGACTGGAACTGCAGCTGCTGATGTGCTGTTTGGCGATATAAATCCTTCAGGAAAACTTACCATCACAATCCCAAAATCGGTAGGACAACTACCAATGTTTTACAACCACAAACCATCGGCCAGGTACGTCGACTATGTTTCACAGAATACAAAACCACTTTACCCTTTTGGTTATGGATTGAGCTACACTACTTTTGCTTACGATAAGTTAAAACTCTCTTCAGAAAAAATTGAAAATGGCAAATCGCTTCAGGTTTCAGTTGAGATTACCAACACCGGAAAGATGAAGGGCGACGAGATTGTTCAACTATACATTCGCGATAAAGTTTCTTCGGTTACCCGTCCGGTAAAAGAATTGAAAGATTTCAAACGTATAACACTCGAAGCCGGAGAAACCAAAACCGTTCAATTCACAATAGAAATGTCAAAATTGGCATTCTGGGACATCAACATGAAATATGTTGTTGAACCTGGCGAATTTGAGGTGATGGTTGGAAAATCGTCAGTAGATTTTATTTCTATGAGTTTTTCTTTTTTGTAAACCATTACAATTTTCTTCTGTCCTTAGAATTGCTTTTGTATGATAAAAGAGTTAAAAACATTGCAATTTTTGTTATCAATTAACATGTTAATTTATGACCAAACCACTATTTCTCTCCGCATTCTTTGTGTTTCTTATGGTCGGAGCTTTCTCGCAGAAGGTAGAATCCATTGTTCCCACACATCGTTATATTGGCTTAGGGGCTAGTATTTCAAATGTTGCTGTGAAGGATCAGCTTAACACGAGCCTTCCTTATTCAGGTACTAACTTTGGTTTTGACTTCGATTTTACCACTACTTTTAAGCAAAGTTTTCTCCAATTCAAAAATATCTTTTCTTCAGGAAACCTAAGCCCATACAAATCGGGATTAACTTACAATAACAAAATCGATTGTTATTACGAAAATTTCAGTGCTGCATGGTACCGCAACATATTCAGGATGCCTGAAAACGACTTCTATATATTTGTCGGACCTGCACTCAATGCCAAAGGAGGTATAAGGATCAACAATGGTGAGATTGGTAATTCTGCACTAACTTACGAAGCAGCAGGTTCTCTTGCACTGGCTGCTAAAGCTGCAAAATATTTCAATGTCTTTTCTTCGGCAAACGAAAGAAATCTAAAAATTGAAGCGTCTCTTCTTTTGCCTCTGATATCAAAAGTTTACACACCGCCCTATATAGGTTTGCCAGAAACCCTTGTGCAAGAATCAAGCTCGATAATAGAACTTTCGCATAACTATACGGGTTACTTTTCCAATTATTTCAACCTTGGTCTTGGACTTTCAATGACCTATTATCTCAAAAACCGGAATGCCATTGAAATATCATATTTCCACGATTACACATCGACGCGACCCACGGTAAATCCGGCAAAAAACCTATATCAGATAGTTAGTTTTAAACTTTTATATAACCTCAAATAATCAGCTATGAATGCAGTTAAAACATCATTAATCGTACTTACAGCAGCAATAATCTTGACTTCATGCCAAGACTCTATACTCGATAAACCTGACAACGATAAAAAGGCAATATTCGAATATTTCTGGAACAGCATCGACACCAAATACTCTTTCTTTGAACTGAAAAATATCGATTGGGATGCTGCTCACGAACGTTTTTCAAAGGGCATTTCAAATGACATGAGCGATGAAGCATTTTTCGACACCTTGTCTTTAATGATCGGTATTTTACAAGATGGACATTCAGGCATGAAATCAAACTTCAACGACTACAAAAACATTGGAGTTTTCTACCGTGGGCATGAAAACTTCAATCCACGACTCGTTATCGAAAACTATGCACACGGCCGTGGTACGGTTACCGGGGCATTAAGTCACATTACACTCTGCGACGGACAGATTGCTTATATCCATTATGCCGACTTTAGCAATGATATTACAAATGAAGATATCGACTACCTCCTTGAAAAGTATAAGAATACCAAAGGGATGATTCTCGATATAAGAGGAAATACAGGCGGGTCGGCCTCAAATATTTTTATGCTGGCAAAACCTTTTATCTCAGAAAAAACTCATCTGTTCGATTCAAGATTAAAGAACGGTCCGGGGCATAACGATTTTACCGAACTAACCCCAGCTTATCTATCGCCCTCTAATACTATCTATACCGGGAAAGTATGTTTGCTTACCAACCGGCATGTTTTTAGTGCAGCTTCTGTTTTTACCCTTGCCATGCGCGAAATACCAAACGTCACTATAGTTGGCGACACCACCGGCGGGGGACTTGGATTACCGGTTGGATTTGAGTTACCCAACGAATGGCAGGTTTCCTGTGCCGGTACACAGCTTCTTTCAGTGAGTGGAGAAAACTTCGAGTTGGGAATTCCTCCCGATATTCAGGTTGATATGAATAAAGAGGATGAAGACAAAGGGATAGACTCTATAATCGAAAAAGCAATAGAAGTCATACTTGGACAGGAAAGTAAGTAGGCACTGCAGACCTATTTCTTTATCCTTGAAAATTCCTTATCAAGCTCGTCGCCTTTACGTTTGTATTCGGCAGCTCCGGCTTCATCGCCCAAGAGTAACTTCATGCGTGCTACCTCATCATATTCTAATGGAGTACCCAGTTTTTGTGAAATGTACTCATCGAGCAAAGCTTTGGCCTCCTCTTTCTTACCGGAAATAATCGCATCCTCGATATCGAATATATTTATATACGAGTAATTCATCCTGAATTTAAAACCTGGTTCGCAGTTCATGAATTCAGGATAGTTGGTGGCACAGTTTACCCGTTTGGCATTTTCAACAAGAACAGGAACTGAAGCATTACCTTCTTCGTCGATATGGGTCAGGAACATATCGGAGTAATTATCCAGAGCTTTGGAAACATAAACCAGCCATTTCCCGTTGGGCGACCATGAGTGCCAGGAGTTCATATCTTTGAAATTGCATCTCAGCTTACGGGCTTTGCCTCCTTCCAACGGTACAATAAACAGACGGCTATCAGGTTGAAGCATCATGAAGTTATTGGCCTGGCAAAATACAAGCCATTTACCATCAGGCGAAACAGTAGGAAAATAGTTGCTTTTCCCATTGTTCGAGGCTCCTTCAATGGGCTGAGCTACACCACCTTGGCCTTCGTTGAAAGGGATGATACAGATGTCAAACTTCAAGGTTTCCTTCTCCTGCATATATTGTGCAATTAAAGCCTCGTCACGGACAAAACAGTCGAACGTGGTTTCATTTTCAGGAAATGGAAGGGCCTTCGCCCTTACAAAAACAATGTATTTGTCGTCAGGAGTCCAAACAGCATTAGACTGTACATATTCTGGATCGTTTGCACCGGGCAGTTCGGTGAGTTGTTTAGTCAGTGTGTCATAAACAGCTAATACACCATTCACCGGGAAGAACAGCTGAGTGTATCCATCTCTTTCAGGATCATTGATTGCTTTGGATATAACCCTGTCTTTTACCGTTGTAACAATATAACGGCCATTCCAAGACACACGCGATAGTAGCCCGAAGGTGTTCCGTCCAGACATTTTAGACCACGACAAATAACTGTTTCTGTTGAATGAAGTAACTGTATCGACAGGGGCAACAAAATAACCCCCTTTGTCGCGGGAGACGGCATCGAAATCAAGACCGATTGTTTTGCCATCGCCCGACAGGGAATGGCAATTCCCACAAACCTTAAAAGAGCCCAGTACATTATGAAATGGCAATGGAGAGGTTACATCAATAACCGAATAACTTGTTTTATCGATATTCTTTTCAGCAAAAGAAAAGGGGAGGGGAATCTGACGGTAAAGAATAGGAGCCCCAACCTCATCTTTTGAAATTTTAATTTTCAATTGTCCGTATTCTTTTGATAATTTCCCCGAATTATTTCGATGTACGTTGAAAATGACATCATTAAACCCCGAGTTTAATTTTATGGTGTTCCACTCTTCAATAGAGGGTCTCCATTTTTTATCAGAAACGCTTGTAGTATAAAAGTTTTTCTTCCCTTTCAGGTCGATAGATAATTCCCATGAATTGGTTGTAGAATCCTGATCTTCCCAATAAAAAGTTGGAGCGGTAAAGTCTTTAGGAAACAAAGCGCCTTCGAGAGGAAAAACAAAATGAATTGTCTTATTATTCAAGCTGTTTGTATTGCATGAAGAATTAATGAAAATTAAACCCAGAAGTAATGTGCCACTGAGTATGGATATAATAAAACGGATCATACTATCTGTATTAAAAAAATTAGGAGTGATAAAAGTACAATTATTAACCTATAAGAGAAAGCGTTTAACTATCTGATGCGTATTTTACCATTGTAAGGCACGTAATTGTATCTGTTGAATTCATTTCTAACCGTAATAAACAATAATTAGGAGAGTATGATTGCATACCATCCGGTTCTATTTTGTTTTATGGTCTGTGTTAAAATTAGTTTTTCATGTTGTATTGAAATAAGTATAACCAATCAATTAGCTCCAAGCCTCTGGACGCTTTTGTTATATCCATCGACAGCCTCGAAACCCTTACCGGCATTGATTTCTTTTCCGGCCTTCACGACATACTTGAATATATACTTGAAAGCACTTCCTCCAAATCCATAAAAGTTGCAACCCCTATGAATTATATTGGAATTATTGTATGTTTGGGGAAGACCCATTTATAATTGGATGTGTTGTTTTCAGTGGTCGTGATTATGCTGAAATGTATTTCAATAAACTTTGTAAAGAAAAAAATTAATTGATATGTCAACAGTTGAAAAGGCTTTAGAAATAGCCGTAAATGCTCATAAAGGACAAAAGGACAAGTCGGGAGCTGATTATATTTTACATCCAATTCGTGTGATGCAAA
>CAYUEI010000209.1:0-5168 GCA_964443445.1 uncultured Prolixibacteraceae bacterium
TTATTATTATCAATGAAAACCACTATTTCTGAACCATTATTTATCTTCTTGATATAGAACAATTTTACTATTCCGTTGCTTTCATATGTCCCCCATTTACTTATGACGGATAGATCAAAACATCTGTCTTTAAAATTTATTTTCTCTTTTGTAATCTTATTTTCTATTGGATTAATCTTTTCTTTTATTCTTGTCTCACTCAGATTATCAATTATATATATTCCTTCAATGAGCTCATTTGATGCTGAAAATATCAATGAAGGATTTTTTGTATATGGTGCCCAATCCCGATTAGAGTTATACATTTCAATAAAAGTAGTAGTTGATTTCTCTATGTTATCGAAATTCTTTTCTATCAATTGGTTATAATGATAGTTTTTTTCTGTTAGAAAGTCAATTCTGCCTTTTACTGACAGACCTTTTAGTATAAAGTAAAGGCTCGCGAATACAATGGTATTAAGTATCACATAATTGATGATGTGAATGAAATTGATTCTGAATGAAAAGCTCTTTCTATGCATGTTATTATAAAGTCTTGCAGACTGCTGTTATAAAGAGCAACAATTTACAAAAAAGAGGTTTCAAAAAAAAGATTTATCTGAAAAGGTGTTCATCCATGAACGCGTTCCTTTAAATTTAGTTGAATATGTTGCTATTTTTGAGGCTTTTACGAGTGAATTTTTAAAATCATTTCCATTTTCTAGAAACCAAATAAAAGCTCCGTGAAATATATCACCTGCTCCGAGTGAATCTTTGGCACGAACTTGTTCTATTTCAATTGTATCCGAACTACCATTCTTAGAAAAAATGATGCTCTTCTCCCCTCTTGTTATTGCTGTATTTTTGATTCCTACCCCATTTAAGTATTTAAATACATCTTCTGAATTGTCACATCCGGGAGGATAATAATTGTCTGAACAAATAGCAAAATCAACATTTTTTAACAATTCCTCAGCCCCTGGTTTCCAGCTCCCACCATCGTATACAACAGGAATACCTTTTACCTTTGCTTTTTTACATATTGGAATTGCTATTTCAGGATAAAATCCATCAGTAAATATTATATCATATTCATTTACATCTACAGAACTTGTTTCTTCGTCCTTGATATTTATTGTTTCCGGAAAATGAGAAACAATAGATCTGTCATTACTGTCTATTGTCGTTAAAACTGAAGATATTACCGGACTAAAATTATGACTGCTTCTGAAGTCAATGAGATCAATGCGATTCTTTTTTATATCATCAAGAATGAAATCTGTAAAAGGATTACTTCCCACACAACTGATAAAGTGAGCCTTACCTCCAAGAAATGAAAATGTAACTGCTGCATTAGCAGCCGGACCCCCTACATATACATGAGGAGGTTCGGTCTTTATCTTTTGATTTGGTGATGGGAATACTGTTACAAAATGCTGAATGTCAACAGTAGTCAAACCGATAAATAATACTTTTTTGTTCACTTTTATTATGTGTTCATTGCTCCGCAAACATTAATTACCTGTCCGCTTACATATGACGATAAATCTGAAGCAAGAAAAAGACAGACTTTAGCTACTTCATCAGGACTACCCCCCCTTTTTAAAGGTATTGTAGCTTCCCATGTTTTACGAACTTCTTCCGGCAACTGACCTGTCATTTCTGTAATAATAAATCCGGGTGCTATAGCATTTACCCTGATATTTCTTATACCGAATTCTTTTGCTGCAGATTTCGTAAATCCTATTATACCGGCTTTTGACGATGAATAGTTTATTTGATTTGCATTTCCTGAAACCCCAACTACTGAACTCATGTTTATAATGCTACCCTGACCTTGTTTCCACATTATCGGCTGAACGGCCTTGGTAAAATTAAAAATTGACTTCAGATTTACTGCTATTACCGCGTCCCATTGATCTTCTGTCATCCTTTTCAATGCCCCGTCCTTTGTTATTCCGGCATTGTTAACCAAAATATCAATCTGTCCGAAATCCTTATGAATTTCTGCTACAACATTCTGCGTATCATCAAATTTTGCTGCATTCGACGGATACCCCTTTGCTTTTACCCCCAATGCTGCTATTTCGGCTTCGGTAGCCTTCATGTTTTCATCCTCAAAAAGATCAGTAAAAGCTATATTGCAACCTTCCATAGCAAATCTTAAAGCTATGGCCTTACCAATACCTCTTGATGCACCGGTCACTACAGCTGTTTTTCCTTCAAGTAATTTCATGATATTAATTTTTAATATTTAAGTTCCCAAAAGTAACATTATTGAAGGATTTGTTAATTTTTATGTTGAATAATGAAGTTTTTCAAACCAATATAAGTGATTATACTTAATTTGAAATGGCTTGATATTTATAATTTTATGAAACAATACTTCATTTTACTTTTTTGCTTCCTTTATCATTTGAAATTATTTAATATTCAATATATCAAACTATTATGCATATAATTTTTCACATTGCTCTTAAAAACATATAAAAATTAGATAATCAATGGAATTTCTGCGCTAATTGTTCTACAAATCGATTTAAAGTATTGATTGATATAAATCCATTAGTTTTGCAGTAGTGTTATTTACATGAAACTTCTGAACATATTGGTATCCTTCTTTCTGCAACTTTTTGTATAACTCATCATCACTGAGAATGTTGACAATCGAATCAGATATCTCTTCAATTGAAGCAGGATTTACAAAAATGCCACCCTTGCCTGCTGCTTCCCTGAAAACTCCTAAATTACTTGTCAAAACCGGTACTCCACTAAATAATGATTCTATTATCGGTATCCCAAAACCTTCGTATAATGAAGGCCAAATAAGTAACTTTGCCATCTGATTTAACGACGGCATATCTTCATTTTTAACGTAATCAATGAATTTTACTTTTTCTGATAATCCTTTTATTTTAACTCTTTTTTTCAATTCTTCTTTGTATTCTTTTCCTTTCCCAACTATTATCATGGGTAATTTATACTCTTCAGGAAGTATTGATAATGAGTCTATTATGTTGATTACGTTCTTGTGTTCAACTAAAGCCCCTACAAATAACAGATATTCATCAGGAAGACCTAATCTATTTCTTACTTCTTTTTTCTTTTCCTCAGATGCCTTTTCGTAAAACAAGGGGGAACAAGATTGATATATTACTTCGATCCTTTCACTTTTTATCCCTAATAAATTTACCAGATCTGATTTCGTTTGTTCACTGATTGCGATTATTTTATCACTTTTCCTGCAACTCCTTTTTATCTTTGATAGATATATTTCCCTGTCGAATACACTGAAGTTATCCTTATAGTACAGAAAGATTAAATCATGTATGGTCACTGCAAATTTACTTTTTACACTATCTGAAAAATGAGGGATCTCATGACTTAAGCCATGATAAAGGTCAAGCTTTTCATGCCTTATGTCTTTTATCATTCCTGCACTTCTCCATACAGCTTTCCCTATTCCTGATTCGTTTTTGGGAGATATAAGCTTAGCTTTACCTTCAAGATACTGAAGCCATTGTATGCATGAAGGTTCTTTTGGCACACTTCCAAATAAATAGTATTCATTATCAGGATATAATAGTGCCAAACCATCTATAAGGTTGCGGGAGTAACTTCCCAATCCCCTAAGGTTATTTAAGGCTCTTTTTGCATCAAATCCTATCCGGACCATACTTTCTCTTTGTTTTTTGTTCTATAACGAGAAAAAATATTAAACAATCAATTATAATACAAATTTTTGAAAATTTTATGAATTAAATTTGTTACCTGAACATTAACCTAATTTTGCACGATATGTTATCAGATCAGCAATCAATTTGTGCTGTCAGCACTCCTCCAGGTACAGGTGCAATAGCTGTATTAAGAATATCAGGTGACGATTCAATTGTTATTACTGATAAGTTATTTAAATCTAATGTTCCTGATAAAAAATTAGCAGATCAAAAGGGCAACACTGCTCATTATGGTTCTATAATCTCTGATGATGAAACTATTGATGAAGTTATTGTTACTATATTTCATAAGCCGAATTCATTTTCCGGTGAAAATACTGTCGAAATTTCCTGCCACGGATCAACTTTCATTCAACAAAAGATATTACAGCTAATTATTCAAAATGGTGCTAGAATGGCCCTCCCCGGTGAGTTTACACAAAGGGCTTTTTTAAATGGCAAAATGGACCTTTCTCAAGCTGAAGCTGTGGCCGATTTGATTTCTGCTTCTACTTCTGCTGCCCATTCTCTTGCTATGAAGCAAATGAAAGGAGGCGTTTCTAAAGAGATAAATCAATTGCGTGATGAACTGCTTACCTTTATCTCTCTGGTAGAACTGGAACTCGACTTCAGTGAAGAAGATGTTGAATTTGCAAATCGTGAATCATTACTTGAGTTGACAATGAAAATTCATCGCTTAATCAATAAGTTAGCTGATTCATTTCAATATGGTAATGCTGTTAAAAATGGTATTCCCGTTGCAATTATTGGCGATACGAATGTCGGCAAATCAACCTTGCTGAACATCCTTCTCAATGAAGAAAAGGCCATTGTTTCGGATATTGCAGGAACTACAAGAGATGTTATTGAGGATGTTATGACTATTGATGGTATTCAATTCCGTTTTATTGATACTGCTGGCATCAGAGCTACTTCTGATACTATTGAAAACCTTGGTATTGAACGGTCTTATGAAAAAATACGGCAGGCAAGTATTGTCCTTGTTATGATTGATTCACGCTCCGGATATGAACAGATAAGAGATTTCATTGAAAAAGTGAGGGAACCCCTTGAAGGAAAAAATGCTGCATTGGTAATTAATAAAATTGATAAGGTCGACGATGACCAACTTAATCATGTTGAAATTATTTCTAATGAATATTCAATCCCGTATATACCAATTTCTGCTAAAAAAGACATAAATATTGACCAGCTGACCAATTACCTAACAAAAACAGTTAAGGCCTCTAATGCAGCTGAAAATGATGTTATAATAACCAATTTAAGACATTATGAAGCCCTGACTAAAGCTGGTGAATCAATAAATCGTGTTATCGATGGTATTGAAAAGAAAATTTCAGGCGACTTCCTTGCCCAGGACATCCGTGAGTGCCTTTATTATTTAGGTTCAATTACCGGAAACATCAGTAACGACGAGGTTTTGGGTAATATCTTCAAAAACTTCTGTATAGG
>CAYUEI010000210.1:0-5135 GCA_964443445.1 uncultured Prolixibacteraceae bacterium
AATGATATTATGAGAACTGATTTAACTTTCACAATTGTCAAGCCTACAGCGTTCCGCAAAGGTCAGCTCGGGCAAATAATTGATCTTATATTAAAAAATGGTTTTAAGATTGTTGGGATGAAGCTGATTCTGATGGATAAAGAAAAGGCTGAAATCTTCTATGGTGTTCATAGGGAAAAGCCTTTTTTTGAAAGTGTAGTTAAGTATATGACATCAGGACCAATAGTTGTGGCGGCTTTACAAAAAGAAAATGCTATAGCAGATTATCGGGAGTTAATTGGAGAAACAGATCCGTCAAAGGCTAAATATGGAACAATAAGGAAGATGTATGCTGAAACGAAAGAAGCAAACGCTGTACATGGATCAGACTGTGATGAAAATGCTATGATTGAGATCAGTCAGTTTTTTTCAATTGAAGAGCTGTTACTTGAAAATTAAAAATTACAAATAGAAATCGGAAGCCGCAAATGCGGCTTCTTCAAATAAAAAAAATTGCTTTTTTTATTTAACTTTATCCCTTCAAACCTATAAACCTGAGATGAAAAAACACCTGAAATGTTTATTCCTTTATTTTATATTTTATTTTAGTATTTCAATTGCTTTGGCTCAAAAAAACACTGTACTTATTGGGACAGTATATGACAAGTCAAACAATTCGGCCATTCCTTATTCAAATATATATTTAAAAGACTCAAAATCGGGCACTACTTCACAAAATGATGGTACGTTTACTCTTAATATTCCAAAGTTGCCGGACACATTAGTAATTTCTGCAATAGGATACGAAACTAGAAAGATACCATTAACAATAAAGAACAGTAGAACCCTTAATATAGCTCTGACATCATCAGATTTTGAATTGGGAGAAATAGTAATACACCCATCAGAAAATCCAGCGCTCAGGATAATGAGAAACGTTATTAAAAGAAAAGAAAGAAATGATCCTGAGAAAGCAAACACGTTAGCCTGTAATACATATACCAAGATTTTGTTTAAAACTAAAGGAAATGTAGAAGGAGACTCAACCCTTGAAAAGGGTCTTCCTGTGTATTTTTCAGAGAAAGTGTCTCAGAATATAATCCAGCACAAACCTTATTATGAAAAAGGAAAAATAATCGCTGAACATCAGGAAGGACTTGGTTTATTTCGGGAGATAAATGTTGCGGGATATGCCAATAATTTAAGTATTGAATTTAACTTTTACAAAAACGTCATTGATTTCTTTGATAAACCATTTATAAGTCCCTTACATACCAGTGCTTTCATTTATTACAACTTCCATTTAGCTGACAGTATAGAAACGGATCTTGGGAAAGAATATATAATTGAATTTGCACCCAGGAACACAAAAGACCCGGCATTTAAAGGAGTGATGAGTGTTTTGGATGAAGATTGGTTTTTAACAGAAATAACCACTAAGATACCAGTCAGTGCAAATCTCAACTATGTAAACAAGATAGATTTGCATCAGACATTCACACCAATAAATGATTCCATGGTGTATTTGAATGTCAATGAAATAAATGCCGAGTTAAAAATCACAAAGGACAACTCACTCATTGACATCAACTTTACCGGAGTGATGAATAAAAGAAGTGTCTATAGCGATGTAGTAGTAAATTTTCCTCCATTAAAACCGGGAGAAGAAGAAACAATATGGTCTACAATCAATCCATTGAAAAAAGAATCAATCAGAACTGGAGTTATAAGTGAAATCCGTCCGGAAGAGTTATCAGACAGGGAGCTTCAGGCAATAAGTGAAATTGATTCGATGAACAATGACTGGAGGATAAAAACAGTTGATAATCTTACCCGAATGTTTCTGACTGGATATATACCGGGTGATTATTTTGAGATAGGGCCTTATCTTGAGCTGATAAAGCATAATAAAGTTGAGGGTTATAGATTTAATTTATCGGGCAGGACCAGTTCAAAGTTCACCAAGAACAAGATGTTTTACGGGCATTTAGGTTATGGAACGCTTGACAGGGAGTGGAAGTTTGGAGCAGGATTCAAGTACAAGTTTCCAACAAGAAGCAGAAGAATACTCACACTTGATTATCGGAATGACTATTCAAAAATCGGAGATAACGGCAGTATTTTTCTAATAAAAGAAAATATGATGGTAACCGGAGAAGATAACATTATCACTGCCTTATTTACTAACAAGCCTTTGGAACAACTATCGAGAGAAATCAGTTACAGGGCAGAATATGATCATGAATGGAGGCCGGGTTTGACCAACATCATAAGTTTTAAACACAGAACGATCTATCCGGGGAAATATGTGCCATTTGAAAAAAACAACAACCCTGTACCTAACATTACAACAGATGAATTAACACTAAGGTTAAGGCTGACAAGAGAAGAAAGGTATACCGATGATTATTGCAGGAGATATTATCTGAATTCAATCTATCCAAGGTTTAATTTTCTGATAACGGGAGGGCATTATTCAGCAGGAGAGAAATCAGGCAACTTTCTTAATGCAAGAGCTGTAATAAGACATGACATAAGCTTAGGTCTCACCAAGTTTTATTACATTTTTGAATCAGGAATTACTCTAGGGAAGGTTCCGTTCCCTTTATTGGAAACACATCGAACGGATCAGTCTCTTGGATATGCAATATACTCATTCAACATGATGAATGAGCTGGAATTTGCATCAGACCGGTTTGCCAGTATACTGGCTCAATATCATTTAAACGGATTATTCTTCAACAGAGTTCCCCTGCTAAAAAGGTTAGGATTCAGGGAAGTTTTTTCGGCCAAAGTACTTTGGAGTCATCTTGGAAATGAGCACAGTGAAATACTTGATTTCAGACATGATTATCATGATGCCCGTATTCCTTATATTGAATTAAGTGCGGGTGTTGAAAATATACTTCAATATTTAAGGGCAGATATAGTTTGGAGGTTATCACAGCTTGATACTCCGGGGGCAAGAAGCGTTGCCTTTAGGTTCAGGTTCGACGTTTCATTCTGACATTATTAACAAATCTGCATAATCAACTTAGAATATTCATAAATAATTACATATCACAACCGATTCATTTGAATATTTTTAAATTTGTGCCAGTTTTTTAATACCGGCAGCAACTGTTATTTCTGGTTGTCGGGATCAGTCAACAATCTGTGCAAAAATTTGCGGATGAAATATATAGAACATGATTTTGTGATAATAGGCAGTGGACTTGCAGGACTTACAGCAGCTTATTACGCATCGCGATATGGCAATGTAGCAATAATTACAAAAGCCGGGCTTGACGTAAGTAATTCATATTTTGCGCAGGGGGGTATTGCTGCAGCATTACATCCGGATGATTCACCTGAAGATCATATAAATGACACATTAATTGCGGGCAGGGGTCTTTGCGATTATGATTCTGTTGAGATACTTGTAAAAGAAGGAAGGGAGAGGATATTGGAGCTCATAGAAATGGGTATGGAATTCGACAAGGAAAACGGAGAATATGTATTAGGTCTTGAGGGAGGTCATTCAAAAAGAAGGATTTTCCATGCCGGAGGGGCATCGACCGGAAGGGAGATGACCAAATTTATGGTTCAGAAGGTCAAAGAAATTTCTAACATCACTGCCTATGAACATACAAAAGCAGTAGAGCTTCAAGTTGAAGGTAATAGATGTTGCGGATTAAAGGCTATATGTTTTGATGATATGTCGACAATACAGTTCCGCACTAATGCGATAATACTTTCAACAGGAGGATTGTCAAGGCTTTTTCAAAGAAGCACCAATCCTTATACAGCAACCGGAGATGGGATTGCGTTAGCATGGAATGCCGGGGCCAACATTGCGGATATGGAATTTATACAATTTCATCCTACCGCACTTATGTTACCGGGACAGGATGCATTTCTGCTAAGTGAGGCTATCAGGGGTGAAGGAGCATATCTGCTTGACAAAAACGGCAACAGATTTATGAAAGAAATTCATCCTCTTGCTGAGCTTGCCCCAAGAGACACTGTTGCAAGTGCAATTTACAATCAAATGAAGAAGGACAATGTACAGAACGTATATCTGTCGTTGAAACACTTAAACGGATCGTATATAAAAGAAAGGTTTTCAGCAATATATGAAGAAATACTTAAAAAAGGACTTGATATAACAACTGATTTAGTACCTATTGCGCCAGCAGCGCATTACATGGTAGGAGGAATACAAACAGGGCTGAATGGAGAAACAAGTATTCCGGGACTGTGGGCTTGCGGCGAAGTTGCTTCATCAGGAGTAATGGGAGCTAACAGGCTGGCAAGTAATTCATTGCTTGAATGTCTAGTGTTTTCAAAAAGAGCAGCTGAAGATTCATCAAAATTGATAAAAACCCCATTGTCAAAGATTGAGCAGAAAGCGATAGTATACAACAATGAAAATATCAGACAATTCCTTGATTACAAGAATGAGATATCAGACATCATGTCGAATAATGTATGTTTGGTAAGAAATGAAGCAGGACTTACTTATGCAGTAAAAAGGCTCAATGAAATAAGAACAGAGTATTGTGAAAAGACACATGAATATAATCTTAACAAGATAAATAACATAGCAAATATTGGATTTTTAATTTCCAATTCAGCACTTATAAGAGAAGAAAGTCGGGGTGGACATGTCAGGGAAGATTTTCCTGAAACAAATCCGGGAATGGAGTTTCACATTGTTCAAAATATTAAAGAAAAACCATTTTATGTACCTGTAAGAAAGAAACAAAATGGATAAGAATATAATTGACACTATTAATTCGTTGATTGAAGCAGGTCTAAAGGAAGACGTAAACACCGGTGATATAACCACAGATTTGCTGATACCTGAAGAATATCAAACGGAAGCATACATGAAAGCCAAGGCTGACGGGGTCGTAGCGGGATTAATTGTTGCAGAGATGGTTTTTAAAAAACTTGATCCGAATTTTGAATTCAAGTGTCTTGTCAATGAAGGTTCTAAAGTTGAAAAGGGTCAGATTATTTGCACGATGAAAGGCACATACAGGGCTATACTTTCAGGAGAGAGGCTTGCGCTGAACTTTCTTCAAAGAATGTCGGGTATAGCAACTGCTACTTCTAAATTTGTTGATGCAGTTAAAGATTATAAAACACAGATTCTGGATACAAGAAAGACT
>CAYUEI010000211.1:0-5123 GCA_964443445.1 uncultured Prolixibacteraceae bacterium
AATTGAATAATCTCCCTGAAAGAAAGATTGAATGTTATGGAAATTCAATAACAGTAGGAGCAAAAATGCTTGAAGGGGAACCATGTGATCAGACAAATAACAACATTAACTGGAATGCAGCCAACAGCGCGTATAATTCATATGGTGCCCTTACTGCCAGATTACTTGACTCACGTTGGCAGCTTACTGCCTGGTCGGGGATTGGAATGGTTCAAAGTTGCTGCAATATGACAGTAACAATGCCTGACGTTTATGATCGTTTATATTTGGAAAAGGATACTTTAAAGTGGGATTTTTCAAAATACATTCCTGATGTAGTAACAATTTGTCTTGGGCAAAATGATGGTCCGGAAGTAGTTCTATCTGATGAATACCGGGGGAAATATAAATTCTTTATTGAATCACTTCGTTCTAAGTATCCTAAAGCTTCAATATTTTGTTTAACCAGTCCTATGGCTGATGAGAAATTATTATCAGCAATGAATCAGGTATTAGATGAATTAGTTGGGAAGTTCAATTCTTCAGGTGACAGCAGGATATTTAAAGTAGAACTTCCGCATGGGATGTGTGGTGGATGTATAAATCAGGGTCATCCGGGAAAGGAGGAGCATGAACAGATTGCTAAGGTGTTGTCAGAGGAAATAAAGAGTAAGATGAATTGGTAATATAAAAAGAAAAAGCTCTGAATAAATCAGAGCTTTTTTGTTCAGCACGGGAGGAGCGACTCGAACGCCCGACACTCGGTTTTGGAGACCGATGCTCTACCAACTGAGCTACACCCGTGTGTTTTATTAAGTGGCTGCAAATATAAATGAATTATCTTTTCCTGCAAATCACTTTCAGAAAAAACATCATTATTTTATTAGAAAATCCATAAGTTTTTTGTCTCCTATATATGCCTGAAGCCTGTCGTTTATTTTAACAGGACTCACTCCTGATGGTGTTCCTGTATAAATCAAATCACCTGTTTTCAGTGTTATATATTTGGATACATGAGAGATGATGTCGTCAAAAGAGAAGATCATCTTTGAAGAATTTCCTGTTTGTCGTCTTTCCCCATTAATGTCGAGGTGAAACTCGATATTGTTTTTATCTAATAGATCGAGAGGAATAAATTCTTCACCAAAAGCAGCGGAATTATCAAAAGCTTTACATTTTTCCCATGGAAGGCCTTTTGCAATTAGTTCATTTTGAACATCGCGTGCAGTAAAGTCAATACCAATACCGATTGAACTGTAATACCGATGAGCAAACTTCTTTGAAATATTTTTTCCTACCTTATCAATTTTGATAATAAGTTCGACTTCATGTTGAAGATCGTTGGAAAATGAAGGGATATAAAAAGGGCGGTTTTTTCTTAAGATAGAAGTATCGGGTTTCATGAAAAATACAGGCTCGTATGGTCTTTCATTTTTCAGTTCTTCGATATGTTCTACGTAATTTCGGCCAATGCAAATGATTTTCATATGTTCTATTTCATTATTGAAAGGAGGATTATTTTTTTGATATAATTACAGATTACTCTTCAATGATTGTAATTTTCTCGATTATGTCTCCTTGTCTGATATTATCAATAACCTCAAGACCTTCGTACACTTTGCCAAAGCAAGTATGGTTTCTGTCGAGATGAGCAGTGTTTTCCCTGCTATGGCAAATAAAAAATTGTGAGCCACCGGTATTTCTTCCTGCATGAGCCATAGATAAAACGCCCCGATCGTGATACTGATTATTGCCTGTCAATTCACATTTGATAGTGTAACCCGGACCTCCGGAGCCTGTGCCGTTAGGGCATCCTCCCTGAATTACAAAATTTGGAATTACTCTGTGGAAGTTTAATCCGTCATAAAAACCTTCTTTAGAAAGTTTTACAAAATTAGCCACTGTGCCCGGAGCATCTTCTTCAAAAAACTTAACTTTCATTACACCTTTAGCGGTGTGGATTTCTGCTTTCAACATATTTATAAATATTAATTCATTGTGCAAAATTACTAAATATGGAGAATAAAAAAAACCGCCGGAACAACCGGCGGTTAACCTTAACCAAACTAACAAAACCAAACCTTATGAACTATAATATAACGTCTGAACGAGGTTGATTTGAAGATATTTATCGAACCCCGCAATGTTTAAACAAAATAGAATAAAAAAAAGTTCACAGGGATAATATATTTTTTTAATAAAAATTTAAAAGGGTTGATTTCTTTGATGAAAACCAACCCTTAAAAAGTTTTATATAAAAGATTATTTTATAATTCTCATGAAAATAATTCCTTCAATTGCTTTGAGTTTATTAACCAATGAATCACTTATTTCCTGATGATCAGTGTCAATAATGTTATAAGCAATTTCATTACGGTTTCTGTTGAGCATATTGGCAATATTAACATTTTCAGAAGCCAGAACTGTAGTTATCTGACCAACCATATTCGGAACGTTCTTATTTGCAATTACAATTCTTACTCCGCCTGATCTGTCCATTTCAGCAGCAGGGAAATTTACAGAGTTAATGATATTGCCATGTTCAATGAATTCTCTTATCTGGTCTACAGCCATAATTGCGCAGTTGGTTTCAGATTCCAGTGTAGAAGCTCCAAGATGTGCAACAGGAATGACGTTTTTCATTTCAAGGACATCAGCATCAGGGAAGTCGGTTACGTATTTTGCTACTTTACCGTTTTCAAGGGCAACTTTCATGTCTGCATTATTAACAAGACCACCACGGGCAAAGTTAAGAACGCGAACACCATCCTTCATCATTGCTAATTTATCCTTGTTTATGTAATTTTTTGTTTCAGGTGTTTGGGGAACATTTATAGTTACATAATCAGCATTCGCAAGAGTTGCTTCAATACTTCCGGCAACATTTACCTGAGTACTTAATTTAAGAGCCGCTTTTACTGATAAATAGGGGTCAAAACCAATAACTTTCATGCCAAGTGACTGAGCAGCGTTAGCTACTAAAACACCAATAGCGCCAAGTCCAATAACTGCAAGAGTTTTGCCTTGAATTTCCTGACCACCATAGTTCTTTTTACCTTCTTCAACAAGAGTTGGTATTTCAGTTCCCTTACCTTTCAAGGTTTTAGCCCATTCAATTGATTCTGCGATTCCTCTAGATGAAAGCAATAAACCGGCAATTACCAATTCTTTAA
Organism: uncultured Prolixibacteraceae bacterium; assembly: GCA_964443445.1. Classification (GTDB taxonomy): domain Bacteria; phylum Bacteroidota; class Bacteroidia; order Bacteroidales; family Prolixibacteraceae; genus CAYMTR01. Next base: position 3,153 of record CAYUEI010000211.1, read on the forward strand.
CTCCATTTGCATTCGCACCTGGAGTATTGAAAACAACAATACCTTTTTCAGTACATTTTTCGCAAGGTATGTTATTATAACCTGCACCTGCACGAGCTATAGCCTTCACAGTTCCGGGAATTTCCATATTATTCATATCGAAACTTCTGAGAATGATTGCATCAGGATCTGAGAAACTACTGTTGATCTGATATTGATCTTTAGGGAAGAGCTTTAATCCCTCTTCATCAATCTTGTTAAGGTTTTGGATTTTATACATTTTATTATTTTTTGATTGTTGTATACTTTGATATAATAATCACAGACAAATATCACAATTTTTTAGTTTATATAGATTCAAAATTGATATAATTATGAGATGTGTTTTTATATGCATGTGAATAATAGTGGGTTATGTGAATGTTTTAATATTTGCAAATAATGTTTTCAGGAAGAATACAAATTTAAATACTATTTTATATCAGATGTTTTTGAAAAGATTAAAAATCAGAAAAGACTAATACAAAGAAATTCGAAGTGATGTATTCAATTATTAATAATATAAAAATTAACAAGAAAGCGGAGAGCGAGGGATTCGAACCCCCGGTACCCCGAAGGGTACAACAGATTTCGAGTCTGCCCCGATCGACCACTCCGGCAGCTCTCCATGAGGCTGCAAATATAAAATAATACTTTCAATTCAAAATAAAAGGGCTTATGATTATTGAATTTTTCTTATTTTAGTTGTAAATAATATACAATTATGGATACAAATAGCACATCGGAATTTTTTGGCTCTCTGACAAAGTTGGAAGATCTAAAACCATTGGAAACAAATATTTTGAATGGAACTTTAGTATTTGATTCCATTTCTCCTTTTGTGGGATATTATGCTAATGACCCCGGCGATTTAAGTCCTATTTATGTCTATATAGCTACCGACAGAACATATTCAGTTTTTGAAATTTTAAGAGCTTCACAAATTTTAAGGGATGAATTGAACAAAAGTATTGATGTTGCTAAGGCTTTTTTATGTTATGGTGATAAATTAATAAATGCTATCAGGATAAGACACATTGACAATTACTCAATTGTTAAGGATATTCAGCAATCATTAAAGAATAGTGGAATAAATCTTTTATCTGCTTCCGGAAGTTTTAAAAATTTATCAGCAAAAATAACCCTGAATAAAAATTTTTGTTTCAAAAAGTTTTCTGAAGATATTTGTATTGATGCAGATGAAAGCAATCATTCTTATTTTAAGATTCCTAAGCAATTATCATTTGAAGAGTTTACTGAATTATCCAAAAAAGTAAGGAATAATTGGTTTGAATCAAAATTTGATGCCGCTTTAGGATGTTACGTTACTGATCAGAATGTTGTTGATTTCGTAAGAATATACTGCGACAATCAAGAACAGGAATATCTTGATAATCTAAAGAACATTTTCTTACGGATGATTAAATCCTAATGCATAAATCTATAATATTTCTTTGGCTTCGTCCCTGAGGAAATTTATAGCAAGGGTAACTGGGTCATCACTTACTGAAGCATATTCTTCTAAAATATCAGTAGCAAAATCAACATGAAGCTCATCAGGTTTATATTGGGATGCTGTTTCACCAATTAGTTTTACCATACTCAGGCGGGCAGCAGAAACCATAGCCCAGGCCTTATCTGATATGTAAATCTGCTGAGAAAGATTATGCTCAAATTCTTCTCTTACACTATCGACCATCAACCTTTGAAGCTCTAAGACATTTAGTCCTTGTTTTGAATTTCTTAGCACCAGCGATTCTGGTCTTATTCTTTCCAAAAAAATCGTTAATCTTTCGTAAGCCTGAAGCTTTAAAGGCAAAGTTTTATCAGTGAACTTAACTTTTAATTCCTGTTTGCGTTGTTGCTCAAATTGATCAAAGAATGATTTCAACATATAGTATACAAACAAGAAGATTACTATCAGCGGAAATAATAAAGCGATTGATTGTTCAA
>CAYUEI010000212.1:0-5122 GCA_964443445.1 uncultured Prolixibacteraceae bacterium
TCGCAATGACGTAACCAACAACAGATTGCTTCACTTCGTTCGCAATGACGTTGAATTCGCAATTCTATACAACTGCGGGATTACAAATCCCGATCAGAAGAACATAAGTATTTCTATTCCTTTATAAACCTTTTGACAGTTCGTGCTTTGTCATTATAAATATTAATCAGATAAAGTCCCTTTCTAAGATTACTCACATCAACTGAATTATCTGAGATTGTACCTTCTGCTACATTTTTTCCTGAGTAATCATGAATAATGTAAGATGAACCTTTTTCCACTGAACCAGACAGATAAATAGTTTCTTTTACCGGATTAGGATAAATGCTTACTTCCATTTTTGATGTCGGGTGATTTGATACAGTGCTTTTCAAAGAGCTATAGTAGTATGTCTTTTGTTCGCCTATAACCCATTCATGCAGACGGGCATCAAAAATGTACATTTGATAGAGTGAAATATTGCCATCTTCATTGTAAGTATATATAAGCCTTGCCTGTTCGTACCATTCACCTTCAGATGATGTTTCGCCATTACAAAAATATATTGAGATATATTCAGGTTGACCCGCCTGGTTATATTTATAGAAAGTCTGGGAATTTAGACTTGGAATTGGAATTCCCAAAAAGTTAGTGGTTACTGTTAGTTTGGTTGCCCTGCCATTATCGTCATGTTCACTATCATAAAGAAATTCGTTCCAGTGAGTTACTGTATCAATATTTGATATATCTGTTGTGTTATTCAGATATCCGGATTCTTTGGAAATATGTTTTGATGTATTTGATTCTGTATATTCATATTTTTCCACCTCCAGTCTATTATTTGAGGTCATCATTCTTACTTTCATCCTAAGCCGAGAAGTTTTATTGTTTCCATAGTAATAATAAAAAGTAGAATCCTTGCTGTTTTGTTTGCATTCAAGGGTTAGCATTCCATCTTCATTGTAAAAATAATGGATTAAATCTTCTGAGTAATTTATGTCAATTTCGATTACACGTTCTCCGTTTACCATGCGGCTTCCAACACTTCCTCCGCTCATTGTCTTTGTCCGTTTAAGCAAAAGTTTATCATTTTTATAGGTATTTTCTTCATATTCCTGAATGAAGATGCTATCAGTTATTTCGGATATACGGTCGCTCTGCTGATAAATTTTAACCTGACCATTTTCATTATAGAACCATTCGTCCCGTATACCCAACTGATTATTATAATCAACCGTATAATAAAGATGTTTTTTGGATATTAGTCTGTTATTTTCATAATTGAAAAGCCACTTTCTTTTAATGATTTGATAGCCGGTGTTTATATCCTCATAGATTGAGTCGAGCTTCAACGAACTATTGGCACTTTTTATGTCGATTAGTTCGGGAAAGGTGGATGATATTTCATTATCAATGTTTAACTGCATATTGTCCTGGGCAAATGATGCTTGCAGACAAAAAAACATCAATGTAATGATTGCAACTTTTTGGTATATATAATTTTTCATGGCTATTTGAAATTAGGGTTTAACCATCGGTCTTCTTCAGGAATAAGGTAAAAGTACCAGTCTTCAGTAAGGCAATAGTTGGTAGGATTATTAGGGAAATCAAAATCATAACTCATTGATGGAAGTTGGTCTTTTAGGTTGAGCCGTATAATATCGAACCATCTTCCATCGGGTTCGCCTGCCAGTTCCCATGAGCGCTCCTTAACCACAGAATCTGCAAATTGTTCTGCTGAAAGTCCGGGAGTCAGGTCAAATTGAGAAGGGGAATAAAGATCGACATGGTTGGCACGGCGCCTTATCCTGTTGACCATTTCATAAGCAGAAGCATCAGGATTTCCTGACCGGGCTTTAGCTTCGGCATAGGTCAGTAAAGTATGCGCATAACGAAGCAGATAAAGTGTTACTTCGAAACTGGTTGAACCTGCATCATTAATATCAACCCATTTTTTATATGCAGCTCCATCGACAAAATCACACGGTTCCTTTAAAGGGTCCCAAAAGGCGTATTGCAACACAGTAAACAATGTGTCCATTGTATTGTAAATTTTGTTAACATATCTTCCTGTAACAAAAGTTGATTCTTTTCTGTAATTGTTCGGGAAATCGACATAGAATTTTATTTCGGGATTATAGGAACTGTTTATTTGTATAGCATCACCTCCCAAAGGGCCTTCCATTGAACGATAATTATAATAATTTCCGATTTCGTTTGAAGGGATTTCATTGTTGTCCTTAAAGAACAAACCGAATATATACTCCTTGTTATGTTTATTGTTTACTTTCCAAAGAGTGGCAAAATCATCGAGAAGGGCAAAATTATAATAGTCGGCATTATCAATTACTTCACCTGCCAGGCGGGCAGCTTCTGCATATTTACCTGTATCGTTTACGGGAAAGCCTGCCATAGTAAGGTATACTTCTGCAAGTAGTGCTTTAGCAGTTCCTTTATGGGGTGTTTCTCCCTGCACCCGAACTTCTGTATAAGTATCAGGTAAAAGATCTATTGAGTTGAGCAGATCTTCTTCAATAAATTGATAGACCTCCTGATATGATGGTTTATCAAGCGTATAGTCAACATCGGTGTCTACAACCAAAGGGGGAGTGCCAAAAAACCTTGCAAGTTTGAAATAACAGTAAGCCCTTAAGAAATAAAGCTCTCCAAGGAGATATTTGTCTTCCGGTTCTTTAAGAGTTTCAAGCAGGGTATTTATATTGACGATTGCAGTGTACAATTTGGAATATATTGCAGAAGTTATTCCAGGATAATCGATACTGCCACCACTCGAAGAACAGCCCATTCTACTATCTTCAAGATAAAATGTATAACTGATATAGTCGTTTAAATCGTCAGCTCTTCCTGTAGCATTAAAATATGTGTAATTATGCACTTTAACAAGGTTTGAATAAATTCCGTTCATCATTTCAATCTTTTCTTCTTCGGTATCAATTGCCAGATACTTGTTTACATCTTGATAAAATTCGGTTTCACAAGAGAAGAGAAGTAAAAAGGATAATATGGTGATATATTTCTTCATTGCCATTTTTTTAAAAGGTCATGTTAATACTTAAGAAAACACCGCGGGGATTGGGATAAGCTCCTTTGTCGATGGCGTTATCAGTAAAATTGTTGTCTGTATAAATTGAAGCTTCCGGGTCGTAGCCTGTATACCGGGTGATAGTAATAAGGTTTTCGAAACTTAAAGTATATTCCATGCTGATTTTTGAGGCAATCTTTTTTGGTTGAGAGTAGGTAAAACTTAAAGTTTTAAGCTTCAAGAAGCTTGCATCTTCAACAAAGTAGGAGCTCTCGTAAAACACATTGTTAATATGATATTTCAAGGTGTCCATTACGATGTTGCTGACTTCGGTATTAAGTCCTGTAATGAAAGTAGAAGCTTTGGTTGCATTGTATTTGTCGACACCGAAAGCCCCATACCACAACATCTCGCACGAGAAATTCTTATATTCAAAATTATTAAGCCAGTTAACGGTAAAATCAGGAATAGAATTCCCTATGACCATCTTGTCTCCTTCAACAATTGAGCTTCTTTTTGGGTTTAGTGTATCGCCCCTTAGGTATGCGAGTCCAAGATACTTGACACACCTCGAATTTGCGCCTGTATATTCAGAGGGATCCATATCCTTGAGCTTCCCCTGATAATTATATCCGATTATTGATCCAAGGGGTTCGTTTTCTTTTGCAATAAAATCGGGGATTAAAACGTCTATGTTGTTGAAGCTTATGGCTCCTTCTTCATATAGTTTGGTAATAATCTGATTGTTTGTAGAAAAGCCCAGGCGGGTATCCCAGAAAAAGTTTTTGGTATTTATCGGTATTGCTTCAAGGGAAAGCTCAAGACCTTCGTTCTTCATTTCACCAATGTTCTGGAAGATAAATCCTCCTCCATAATAAATCGGGATAGTCCTTTTAACAAGGAGGTTTGTGTTTTTCTTTCTGTAGTAGTCGGCTGAAAATTTAAGCCTATCATTAAAAAGGGAGAATTTTAAACCAAGGTTGACTTCTTCAACCTTTTCAGGATTAAGATGATGGTTTGCGAGGTTTGAGATATAGACGCTTCTCATTAAAGAATCGCCGGAAGCGTATTGGGAAGTAGTTGAATAAAGGTCGTTGGAAAGACTGTTAAGCGGGTAATTGCCCGACTGCCCCCAGTTGACAAATAGGTTAAATTCGTTAATCCATTTAGGAAATGAAAAAAAACTTTCCCTTACAAGATCCCAGTTAAAGGCAGCTGAATTGAAAAACTGTCCTGTGCTGACATAATTGCCCTCCTTGATATTTTCATAATTTGATATGAGTGACAAGTAGAATTTTCTTTTATAGTTGTAGTTGATGTTTATTATACCTGAATTGATGTTTCTTATTACAGAGCCCCTTTCACTATAAATAACCTGTGAGCCCCTCAGAAAAATATCATCTTCGGGTTCAATACCATCATAACTTACGTTTGAAATTGAATCGACCTTCCAGTTGACGTTGTCGCGATATCCCCGGTAACGTAGTAATGCTGAGAGGTTATGGTTTTTAAATTGTCGTGAGTAGTTCAATTCATACTGATGGTTAAAATAGATGTAATTTTCAGTGCTTTTAAGATATTGTTTAGATGCCATGCCCCCAAAAGCATAAGGGGTATTCAGCGTAGAATAGATATAATTGCGGAAAGAAAGCGAAGAGATTGCCCTGAAAGAAAGTTCATTGTTGATTTTATAAAAAAGCTGTAGGTTAAATGTATTACCTGCATCAGTTCTTGTTTTGTCGTTGGCATATATCAAAGTATCAAAAGGGATGGTGTGCCTGGAAAGATTTTTGATTGAAGAATTTGAGCTAATTTCGTTGAAATACAATCTTTCGGCTTTGTATAAGAAAGAGTCGGGGGTTGATTCATAGGCAGGTTCATAATTGATGCCTTTCAAAATGACATTATTGCCAAGATAATTATCAAGGGTATTGTTATTTACCTGATAACTTCCTTTATAAAGAAGCCTGATAGATAACTTCTCGGCAAAGGTTTTAGATAGATTGGCTGTAAGAGTGTATTTCTTATAGTTTGTATTCAGGATGACTCCTTTATGTGAATAATAATTTCCTGAGATATAATAATCGACTGTTTTAAAAT
>CAYUEI010000213.1:0-5098 GCA_964443445.1 uncultured Prolixibacteraceae bacterium
GTCAGAAAGAAAAAACATAGTAAAATTTGCCGGTAACGATGTAACTCTAATCGGCTCAGAAGTTAAAACGGGGGATGTAGCTCCTGATTTCACCGGAACAAACCAGAAGCTTGAACCGGTAAGCCTTTCATCATTCAAGGGAAAAACTGTTGTTATAGCTGTTTATCCGTCAATAGATACAGGGATTTGTCAGCTGCAGAACAAGCGTTTTAATCAGGTTGCAGGTAATCTGAAGGATGTAGTGGTATTGAGTGTTTCACTCGATCTTCCGTTTGCCCATAAGAGGTATTGTGCGGCAGAAAATCTTGACAGCATTATAACCCTGTCTGATTATAAAGAAAGGGAATTTGGAAACAAATATGGTTTTCTGATTAAAGAATTGGCCTTGCTTGCAAGAGGCACAGTTATAATTGACAAGAATGGTATTGTAAAATACGTTGAATTTGTTCCGGAAATTACAACAGAACCTGATTATGACACAGCGTTAAAAATACTGGATGAAGTTAGATAATTCAAATGATTGACTTGGATCACTTTTGCCCTGTCGTTTCAATTTCTCTGATACGATAGGGCTTTTTATTTTGAGATTCAAAGTAAGTACGCATTTGTATCTCAGCCATCAACCCAAAGGTAATCAACTGTATTCCAACGAGAAGAAAGATCATTCCTAAAATAATTATAGGTTTACCCCATATATCATTTCCTAAAACTTTAAGGATAAAAAGATAAAGGTTAATCACAATACCTATTAAAATGCTAATACCTCCAAGTCCTCCGAAAAGATGCATAGGTTTTTGCAGATATTTTTTAATGAAAAGCATTACCAATAAGTCACTTACCACTTTCATCGTACGGCTGATTCCATATTTTGAATAACCATGAATCCGGGGATGATGTTTAACATCGACCTGGGTTATAGTTCCGCCTTCCAAAGCAACAAGAACGGGTATAAAACGATGAAGTTCTCCATAAATCTTAATGCTCTTTGCCATTTCACTTCTGAAGACTTTCAAAGTACATCCATAGTCTTTAATTCTTACTTCGGTAGTCTTTCTGATAATTGAATTAGCTATGCGGCTTGGTATCTTTCTTAAAATCATTCCGTCTTTACGGTTGGCACGTATGCCGGCAACTACATCCCATCCTTCGCTTTCAGCTTTTTCAAGCATCATGGGAATATCGGAAGGATCATTTTGCAAATCGCCATCAAGAGTTACAATGTATTCACCTTCAGCAGTATCGATACCGGCCTGCAGCGCTGAACTCTGCCCAAAATTCTTGGTCAGACTAACTAAACGGAATCGGTTATCATTAATGGATAAAATTTTCTTTCGGGTAGAATCGGTAGAACCGTCATTTACAAATATCGCCTCGAAATCGTAGCCGGTCAAAGATTTAATTATATTTTCCGACAACGGGAATATATTATCTTCTTCGTTATACACACAAATTACAAGGCTTACTTTTTTCATTAAAAATTGGTTTAATTTTTGTATTTACCCAAAAATGATATTTTTAACAAAATAAAAACATTTTTAGATAATGAAGACCTTTATTTCTGAAAATAAAACATGGTTACTGCCACTTTTATTGTTTGCAGCATCATTTATTGTCTATATATCAGGAGCTTCATCCTCAGAAATATATTTTTATGACGAAGCAAAGAACAGTGAATGTGCAAGAGAAATGCTCGAACAAGGGAACTTAACCGTTCCAACTTTCAATTATGACTTAAGGACAGACAAGCCGCCTCTTCATTATTTTTTCATGATGATATCGTATCTGGTTTTTGGGGTAAATGCTTTTGCAGCAAGATTTTTCTCAGCAATTTTCGGAGCACTTACGATTCTGATAACCTTTCTCTATATAAGGAAATTCAGCAATACACAAAATGCCTTGGCTACGAGCCTTATACTTCTTTCATCTTTTCATCTTGGCTTACAGTTTCACCTGGCAGTGCCCGATCCGTATCTTATATTCTTCATTACCTGGAGTTTATTATCATTCTATTCGTGGTATACAAACAGGAAAAAGCTTGATATTTTATTATTTTATCTGGCAATTGGCATGGGTATTTTAGCAAAAGGACCTGTTTCTGCATTTTTGCCAATATTTTCAGCATTTGTTTTCTTACTTATAAACAAAGGAATAAGTTTCAAGACAATCAGAGAATTAAGAATAATTGAGGGTTTAATCATAATTTCAGCAATAACAGTTCCCTGGTATTATCTTGCTCATATTCATACTGATGGTGAATGGACAAAAGGATTTTTCCTTGATCATAACATGAACAGGTTTTCGGGTGCTAAAGAAGGACATGGAGGAAACTTTCTGATAACAATAGCCTATGTATTAATTGGTTTGTTCCCATTTTCAGTATTTTTAATTCAATCAATAATAAAAACAAAAGGTCAGAGAAGAGACAGTTTTCAGATATTCAGCTTAATAGCAGCGCTGGTAATTATCTTGTTTTTCTGTATTTCCAGAACAAGATTACCCAATTATACTGTACCTGCCTACCCGTTTTTAGCGTTTTTAATATCAACTTATCTGACTGGTTCAATCAGAAAAAGATCGGTAATTATTCCTCAGATATTAGCATTGGTGATTTCAATAATTATTGTTGGAGGAGCTTTATACATTTCAGGATACATCAAGGAGTTTAATAATTTAAGCTTTCAATTTGGTGTTTTTGGTTTTATGGCCATTGGTATTATTATTTCACTTTTCCTGATAAGAAACTACGAACCAATAAAGTTCATAATTCCTGTAACAGCCGGAAGCAGCATATCAGTCATTCTTTTCTTTTCACTTTTGTTTCCTCCCATGATGGAAGAAAATCCCATAATGAAAAGTAAATCAATACTTCAGGATCAACAAAGCATAGCGTACTGGCACAAGATTAATCCTGCTTTTCTTTTTTCGGTTAAGAAAAAAATTCAGCCATTATATTCAGAAAATGACTTGAAAGAATATCTGAGAGAAAATCCGGAAGGTGTAATAATTTCAACCTACAGGCATGTCAGATTGAATAAGTTGCCCGACACTACCCCACTTTCAGTGATATTTGAATCGAGTGATATTTTCGATCCGGATACAACAATTATACTGAAATATGATGTTCCTTCTTCAAGCGATTGAGGAGAGAAGAATTCAATAATTTTTCTTTATTAAGGATGAAAAAATAATCAGTGATAATTATGCCCAAATAGGCAGAAGAAATTCCAATTATTGAGCCCCATACGATATCGGCGAAATAATGCTGTAAGAGATATATTCTTGAAATACAAACTATCATAGCAACAAAAAACAAAATATATGTGTAAATCCTTTTATTAAAAATCACTGCAAGAATAAAAGCAACAGCAAAAACAGTCATCGCGTGTCCTGAAGGAAAAGAACGCAGATAATTAACAGGGGCTTCAATAATAACTCTATGGAGATCATCATAATATAAATTCCACATTGGCCTTAGGTGCTGAAAGAAAAAAATTCTTTTAAACAGATTTGAAAAAAAAGCAACAAGGATCAGAGTGAAAAAAAGATATAAAGAATGATAATAATTTCTTAACAGCATAATAATCAAAATAATTGAAGAAAAAGTACCATGACCTAAGTATGTTATCACATAGAAGAATTTATCAAAAAAAGGTGAAGAAACAGAATTAATAAAAAGCTCAACATCATCTTTATCGGTGAATATCAATACAATAACTGAAGTCATCCAGAAAAGTAAAAAAAGAATAAGAAAATCTCTACCAGGGATATGTTTAAGAATTTTATTCATTTACCAAAGTTACAATTTCACAGGTTAATATTAAATAAAAAATTACTTAACAACATTTTGTGCAATATAAAATCTTGGAATAATGAATTTTGAAAAGAGAAATCAAAGCTATCTTTGATACTTATATCGTTAATAATTTGATAATTGAAACAAAAATAATATAAAGAAACATCAAAATAAAGTCATGTTAAGAATTAAGGTAAATAGCGATAGTGTGAATAAAAATTAATAAGTGATTTTATCAAATTGGTTATATTTGTCCATCAGAATTTTAATAATCAATCAATAAAATATATACAATGAAACGTGATGATTTAGTTTTCGACATTATTGCCAGGGAACGAACCCGACAGCTCAGTGGCATTGAACTGATTGCATCAGAGAATTTTGTAAGTGATCAGGTTCTTGAGGCTATGGGATCAGTTATGACCAACAAATATGCAGAAGGCTATCCGGGCCACAGATATTATGGTGGATGTCAATATGTAGACATGACTGAGCAATTGGCTATTGATCGTTTAAAACAGTTATTTGGTGCAGAATACGTTAACGTTCAGCCACATTCAGGGGCACAGGCCAATGCAGCAGTTTTGAGTGTAGTACTCAATCCGGGCGATAAGTTCTTAGGTTTGGATCTTTCACATGGGGGTCACTTGTCACACGGTTCACCGGTTAATTCTTCAGGAATTCTTTATCAGCCAATAGCCTACTGTGTAAAGGAGTCGGATGGAAGGGTTGATTACGATCAGATGGAAAAGCTTGCACTTGAAGAAAAGCCAAAGCTTATTATAGGAGGAGCTTCAGCTTATTCACGTGATTGGGATTATGAAAGGATGAGAGCAATAGCTGATAAGGTTGGTGCTCTTTTAATGATAGACATGGCTCACCCGGCAGGGTTGATTGCTGCAGGACTCTTAAACAATCCTGTTAAATATGCACATATTGTAACTTCCACTACTCATAAAACACTTCGCGGACCACGTGGAGGAATCATTATAATTGGAAAAGATTTTGAAAACCCCTGGGGAATCGCAACCAAAAAAGGCGAAATCAGAATGATGTCTTCGCTTCTTGATTCATCAGTATTCCCGGGACAGCAGGGAGGACCGTTGGAACATGTAATTGCTGCCAAGGCGGTAGCTTTTGGAGAAGCACTTGATCCTTCATTTAAAACATATCAGATGCAGGTACAAAAGAATGCGTCAGTAATGGCTAAAGCATTTATGGATGCGGGGTATAAAATAGTTTCAGGAGGTACAGAAAACCATTCAATGTTAATTGATTTAAGGACAAAATTCCCTGATGTTACAG
>CAYUEI010000214.1:0-5001 GCA_964443445.1 uncultured Prolixibacteraceae bacterium
ATTCAACTTTTCAACAATCATATAAAAGGCTGATATAAATACTTAACTTTAAAATCCCTTGATTTTTCAACGGGAAATTTATTTTAATCAGATATTCAAATATTTATCCATGAAGCCTTTTATCCATTTACATGTTCATTCACAATATTCTATACTTGACGGTCAGGCAAGCATAAGTTCTCTTGTAAATAAAGCCCATATTGACGGGATGAATGCCCTGGCATTGACAGATCATGGTGTGATGTTCGGGGTAAAGGAATTCTGGAATACCTGCAAGTCCGATCAATATGGCAGGGATGATGTACCTAAGGAAAAGTGGTTTAAAGTAAAGCCAATCATTGGTTGTGAAACCTATGTTGCTGAAAGGGGTATTGAGAATAAAGTAGGCAGGGAAGACAGGTCAGGATATCACTTAATTCTTCTTGCTAAAAATTATATTGGGTACAAGAATTTGCTAAGGCTTATTTCTTTAGCAAACACAGATGGATTTTACTATAAACCCAGGATCGACAAGTCGTTGCTTGAGAAGTATCATGAAGGATTAATAGTTTCATCGGCATGCCTTGGTGGGGAAGTACCTCAGAAGATTATGGATGGGGACATTGCCGGAGCAGAGGAAGCGATTAAATGGCACAAGGATATTTTTGGAGACGATTATTACCTTGAACTACACAGACATCCTGCCGAAAGCCTTCGTGAAAGAGAAGAGGTTTACGAGCGGCAGATAACGGTAAATAAGGTTTTGGTTGAGCTGGCCAGGAAACATGATGTCAAGCTTATAGCTGCAAATGACGTTCACTTTACAAATCAGTATGATGCCGATGCTCACGATATACTTATCTGTATAAATACTGCCAAGAACTACGATGATGAGAACAGATTAAGGTACACAAAACAGGAGTGGTTCAAGTCGGTGGAAGAAATGAATGAGCTTTTTGCTGATATACCTGAAGCTTTGGAGAATACACAGGAGGTGGCTGATAAGGTTGAAGTATATGAGCTTGATTCAGCGCCTATAATGCCTGAGTTCCCTATCCCACAGGAGTTTGCTGTGTGGGATGAGTATAAGTTGAAATATACTGAAGAAGAGTTGATTCAGGAATTCGGCAATTATAATACGCTTGGAGGTTTTGAAAAGGTAATCAGGATAAAATATGAAAGCGATTATCTTAAACATCTTGTATACAACGGAGCCCAAAAGAGATATGGCGATGAGTTTGAAAAGATTCAGGAGCGTATTGACTTTGAACTCGATGTTATCAAACAAATGGGTTTTCCCGGATATTTTCTTATTGTACAGGATTTTATCAAGGCAGCCCGCGATATGGGGGTTATTGTTGGTCCTGGCAGAGGTTCGGCAGCAGGTTCAGTAGTTGCTTATTCAGTTGGTATTACAAATGTTGATCCTGTTAGATATGATCTTCTTTTTGAAAGATTTCTCAATCCAGAGCGTATTTCAATGCCCGATATTGATATTGACTTTGATGACGATGGTCGTCAACTTGTACTCGACTGGGTAACTGAAAAATATGGCAGGGAAAAAGTTGCTCATATATGTACATTTGGAACAATGGCAGCCAAGATGGCAATCAGGGATGTAGCCAGAGTGTTGCAACTTCCTTTAAGTGAAGCTGACAGACTTGCAAAAATGGTGCCTGATGTTCCTAAGATTACTCTTAAGAAAGCCTATATTGAAAACCCTGAACTTGAAATTGAAAAGAACTCCCACAACAATCTTATTGCTGATACAATAAGATTTGCAGAATCGCTGGAAGGATCAGTGAGGCAGACAGGAGTTCATGCCTGCGGTGTGCTAATAGGCAGAGATCCTTTATATGAGAATATTCCACTCATGCCAACGAAGGATGAGCAACTTCTTACAACCCAATATGATGGCAGGTTTGTTGAAGCAATTGGTCTTCTCAAGATGGACTTCCTTGGATTGAAAACCCTTTCAATTATTAAGGAGTGTCTCGATAATATAAAACTTTCCAAAGGTATTTCAATTGATATTGATAATATTCCAATGGATGACCAGATGACTTATGAGCTTTTCAGTCGTGGAGATACAACTGCTATATTTCAGTTTGAATCGCCCGGAATGAAGAAATGGCTCAGGATGCTTCAACCTAACAGGTTTGAAGACCTTGTAGCTATGAATGCCTTGTATCGACCCGGACCAATGGAGTACATCCCCAATTATGTTGAAAGGAAACACGGCCGGGAAAAGATTATATATGATCATCCGATGATGGAGCCTTACTTGCAGGATACATATGGAATTACAGTGTATCAGGAACAGGTTATGCTTCAGTCGAGAGCTCTGGGAGGGTTCACAAGAGGGGAGTCCGACTCTCTCAGAAAAGCTATGGGTAAGAAAAATGCTGCCCTGATGGATAAGCTAAAAACTAAGTTCGTCAGCGGTTGTCTTAAGAATCCCGAGTTTGTTGAGGGATGCAAAGGCAAAGAACCGGTGAAACTTATTGATAAGATTTGGAAAGACTGGGAGGCATTTGCACAATATGCTTTTAATAAATCCCATTCAGTATGCTATGCTTTTATTGCTTATCAGACAGGTTATCTGAAAGCACATTATCAAGCTGAATTTATGGCGGCAGTTCTTAGCCGTAACCTTTCAAATATAGACAGGATTTCTGTATTTATGGATGAATGTAAATATTTGGGCATAAAAGTACTTGGACCTGATGTAAACGAATCCTACAGCAAGTTTACTGTAAATAAAAAAGGAGAAATACGCTTTGGAATTTCTGGGGTAAAAGGCGTAGGAGAAGGCGCTGTTGAAGATATTATCAAAGAAAGAGATGCAGGTGGGGAGTTTAAGGATATATGGGATTTTGCAGAAAGGATAAATCTTCAGTCGGTAAACAAGAAGAACTGGGAAGCCCTTATATATTCAGGAGGATTTGATACAATATCGGGTTGCAACAGATCGTCATTTTTCAATACTGACAAGAATGAGCTTAACTTCGTTGAAAATCTGATCAGGTATGGTAACCTGATTCAGAATGAGAAAAATATGGCTCAACAATCGCTGTTTGGCTCTTCGGAACATATTACAATTCAAAAGCCTAAACCTATAATAACAGATGAGTGGCCGAGTATTATTAAGCTTGAACATGAAAAAAATCTGATAGGCATGTATCTGACAGCACATCCTCTGGATGATTTCAAGCTTGAAATTGATACCTTCTGTACTAAAGGGTTTAGTCTTTCAATGCTTGAAGCTGATATTACAATGTTCAAGGGCAGGGAGCTTATATTTGCAGGAATGGTAACTGATGCAGGAGAAGGATTAAGCAAGAAGGGAACCAGATTTGCCACTATGGTTATTGCCGATTACAATAGTTCATATAAAATATCCTTCTGGTCAAACGATTTTATAAATTTTGGAAAGTATTGCCAAAAAGGATTATTTCTAATGGTGAAAGGAAAAGTATCACCCCGTTATAGAAAAGATGACGGTAATGAAATGCTGGAGTTTAAAGTTTCTTCTATTGAACTGTTGAATGAAGTAAGAAAAAGCAAGGTCAAAAACATAACAATAGAAATGGGACTTGACAAGATAAATGACTCATTTTTAGGAGAATTGACCAAGATGTGCGAGTTAAATAAGGGACAGACACATTTGAGTTTTAAAATTTCAGATATTGAAACAAAAACATCATTACATTTGTTCTCCAGAAATGTCAGAGTAGATCTGGGCGATGAGTTTATTGAATATTTAAATAGCAAAGAGGGAATTATATTTAAAATCAATTAATTTTGTTGTATTCGATAATCGACTATAAACACATATAATAGAAGAATTATGGCAGTAGAAGTTAATGATGCTAATTTTGAAGAGGTAGTTCTGCAATCAAATGTACCGGTATTAATAGACTTTTGGGCTGAATGGTGTGGCCCTTGCAGAATTGTAGGCCCATTAATCGAGGAGCTTTCAGTAGAATATGAAGGGAAAGCTGTTCTTGCAAAAATGGACGTTGACAGTAACCCTGTTGTTCCAAGTCAGTATGGTATAAGAAACATACCAACAATTTTATTTTTTAAAAATGGGGAGGTAGTTGATAAGCAGGTTGGTGCAGTTCCCAAAACTGTAATTGCCCAAAAGATTGATGCTTTATTATAAAAGATTGAAAGTTACTATACTTTTTATATAAGAGGCTGTTTTTGCAACAGCCTCTTTTTTTATCCTTTACCTATAATTATTGATTTTTATTATAGTTTTTATTATCTGATTTTCTTATATTTAGAATAACAAATGCTCTGTTATGTTTCTTCTTTCTGGAAGAATATCAGTAAGAAGGGCATACAACTTTAAAGAAGAATAATCCTTACATCCCTGCTGCTTTTGCGGTGCTACTGATGACTACGTTTTAACATTTTCCTTATTAATAAAACTTGAATTTTATGGATTCTACACAAGTACTTATTTCTGAACTGGCTGACCAGTATGGAAGGTGCAGGGAGAATTTACTTCCTATATTGCAGGGTGTAGTGGAAAGGGAAAAATATCTGTCGGATTCTGTTATGATCGATATTGCCAGGGAGCTTGATATTCCTGCAGCTGAAGTATTCGGAACAGCAACTTTTTATTCTTTCCTTGATTATAAAAAGAAGGGAAAGTTTGTAATCAGAATATGCAAAACAATTACATGTTCAATGAAAGGTAAGAATCAGATTCTTCTTGCCATTGAGAATATGTTAAAAATAGGTGTTGGCGAAACTACACCTGACAAGAAATTTTCACTCCTCGAAACCAATTGCCTTGGCTGGTGTCATAAAGCTCCGGCAATGCTTATCAATGATGAGGCCAACCTATTCCTACTAATCCGGAGATAAGGAGTAAGAGATATAACGCTATCTTCGAAGAAGATTTGGGCATGCCAATAAGAAAATCGCATGAAAATCCTGAGGTAATCAAGATATACAAAGATTTTCTTGGCGCACCTTTGGGAGAAAGGTCGCATCAGTTATTACATA
>CAYUEI010000215.1:0-4713 GCA_964443445.1 uncultured Prolixibacteraceae bacterium
TGTCAATTTCAATAACCGGTTCTTCAGCCTGAGCTTCAGTTTCAACAACTTCAGGCTCGACTTCTACAGCCGGTTCTTCTGCTTTTTCATCTGTAACTTCACTTACAGTTTCTTCTGAAACAAGCATTTCAGTTTCGTTAACATTCTCATCCTGAGAAGTAACCTCTGCTTCTTCATTTACGGTATTTTCAGAAATAATTTCTGATTTTTTTAACTCTTCCTGAGCTTCTGAGTGCAATTTGTCATTAGATTCCATCGTATAAGATATTATAGTACAACATGTTGTTTAAGAGCATCACTAATTTTTGAAACGTACGAAAATAGATAATATAATACTAATACTCAAACTTTTTTTATTATATAATTGAATTTAAAATCGATTTTTAATCATAAATTGAGGTTTTTTAACCTTATTTTCAATGAAATTCAAATTATTTTCTATCATGTTCACATATCTATCATCTCCTCTTTAAAATATTGATAATCGCCTCAATAAATAAGGATTTCCCTTTAAAATAATGCCCATTTTAAGTTTTTCCCTGTTAAATATTACTCATATACCGACCTTTATTTTTAAATACTCTTTTTCAATAGTTAAACCGAACCAGATCCGTACCACAAAGGAGGTATCTCCCATTATAAAGGGGGTTTCTCCTGTTATAATGGGAGATACCTCCTTTGTGGTACGGATCTGGTAGGTATTTGACCTGAACTTGAATTAATGGTTTAGTGCACTTGATAAAGACCAAAAACCCAAAATTGAAATACATCATAACCCCGGTTTTAAATAAGCCTGAGGAATAGAATTTCTTTTATTATTTTTACAAAAATTTCACAGATGAGGATTGACATACTTACATTGTTTCCTGAATTCTTCGACAGTCCGTTTAAATGTTCAATAATTAAACGTGCCGTAGAAAAGAATTATACAGAAATATACCTGCATAATATTCGTGACTATTCTACTGATAAACATAAAAGTGTAGATGATTATTGCTTCGGAGGTGGTGCCGGAATGGTAATGATGATACAACCTATTGAAGATCTTATCCTTAAACTAAAGGAAGAACGTACTTACGATGAAATTATTTATATGACTCCCGATGCTCCGGTTTTCAATCAGAAGGAAGCCAACAAGCTATCAATGAGCAACAACGTGATGATTTTATGCGGTCATTATAAAGGGGTTGACCAAAGGGTTCGTGATCACTACATTACAAAGGAAATTTCAATTGGAGATTACGTACTTACAGGAGGCGAACTGGCTGCTGTTGTTATAGTTGACAGTATAATCAGGCTCATTCCGGGCGTTCTTACCGACGAGACCTCTGCCCTCTCCGACTCTTTTCAGGACGGATTGTTAAGTCCACCGGTTTATACAAGGCCGGCCGATCACAAAGGTTGGAAAGTGCCTGACGTTCTGCTTTCCGGCAACGATAAGCTTATTAATGAATGGAGGGAGTCGGCCTCACTTGAAATTACGGAAAGAATACGCCCTGATTTACTGGATGATATGTAACTGTCATCTTTTGCAAATTCCGTTAAATTCGCAGTACATACATTTATTGGCATCCCTGACCTGAGAAAATGGAATACTTTCATCAATTATTTCATTTATAAGACTTTCAAGCATTTCGACGAACTCCGTTTCATATTCCTGTATAGTCAGATCGTTGTTATTGAATTTAAACTGCGGTTTGAAATCCTTGGTAAAAATTGAAGTTGCACCATAAACGCATGGTTGTATAACTTTCTGACAGGCTGTGCTTTTCAAATAAGAATATGAATAAAGCATCGTTTGAAAACAAGGGGAATTGTTGTCTTTTTCAGCAAACAGAACTTCAAATTTCTTGATTTCACGTTCAGATTTACCTGTTTTGTAATCGATGATCCTTATAGCAGAAGCGACTTCATCAATCCTGTCAATTTTTCCTCCGACAGTAACTTTAAATTCGGAACCATCTTTATTGATTTTCAGATCAGTATAATGACTTTCCTCGATGCCCATTAATTTAATTGGGGCTATCTTTTTATCATAGGCAACAATCTTGGTAATGTATTTTTTTATGATCTCGAACATTAAAAGATTTTCGCCCTTGAGAACAAAATTATAATCCTTAAACAGCTCTTTTCCAATTGATTTAGTAATACTATTATTTATTAAGGCGTCATCATTAAGGATTCTTTCAAAATCGGATGCTGATGCTTCCCTGCCCAGGAAAGGTTTATATAGAATTTCCATTGTAGTATGGGCAATTCTTCCAAAAAGCATATTATTTATTTCATCGTCAATTTCCTCGTCAACTTTCAGATTTTCAATGTATCTAAAATAGAATTTCAGTTTACATGTTATGTATGCATTAAAGGCAGTAGGAGAAATGTTAGAGCTTGTAATATAAGAGATTACAGCTTTTGATACTTTCTCATTCTTTTTAATTGAGATAGGCAATTCCTGAGATGAATTACAATCAAAGACTGCGTCATACTCTTTTATCTTCAGGTTTTTATTTTCGTACTTCAATTGATTCAAATAGCGGCTTGCTTCACCTCCATAGAGGCCATCAGTCCTTGAATCATAAACCATTGTAACTTTCTTAGCACGTTGTATCAACCTGTAGAAATAATACGAATACATGGCATTTTTCTGATCTGAAACCGGCATTCCGAAGCCTTTTCGTAAAGAAAACGGAATCAGGGAGTTTTGAGAAGCTTTGCCGGGTAATTTATCATCGTTAAAAGAAAGGAGGATTAAATTATCAAAATCAAGGCAGCGGGTTTCAAGGAAACCCATGATTTGCATCCCTTTAAGGGGTTCTCCTTCAAATGGTATAGTCAATCGTTCGATCTTTTTTATCAACAAATGATATATAAGCTGTCGGGAAATAGTTTCATTATCAGAAACTTTCATTACAGAATCAAAGAAAGAGTTTATAGAATTACTCACCTGATATATAACTTCTTTGGCAATCGTCTGATCTTCATTGAGTGATGAAAAAATCGATAGGAGAATATTTCTGAAGTAATCTTTCATTTCATTAATACCTGCAGGCAATGAAAAAAGTAAGTTCAGAAATTCATTCTCTTTGAAATCCTTATCTGATAAATAAAGTTTATAATTTCTCCTGATGTTATCGATGAAAGAAGACACAAAATCGTGTCCCAGGCAGTTCATTATTAAAGAATTATTCAGGATCATTCTTACGCTCCTGTGGTAAAAAACGTTTTCAATATTGTTGTTTTTCACTGAATTCTTGTCGATATCAATCAAAGCCCTTAAAAGCCCGAAAACGGGATGGTTACGAACGGGAAAGCCCATTGTAATATTTAATTCGCCGATATTTGAAGGGAAATTGTTCAATAAAGGCAGCAACAATGTTTCATCGCAAAGGACAATAGCCGAGCTATCGAACTGAGAATGATCGGTTTCTTCAATTTCATTATACCATTTTGAGATAAGGGAAGCCTGGCCAGAAAATCCGGGTACAGAAATGACGTTCATTTCTTCAATCTTACTGAAATTGTTGGAGTTATAAACAAAGTCGGCGGGCATTGGAAACTCTTTCAGGTTATGCTTTAAAAAGAGTGAAGCTTCATGCAACTCTTTAGCTAAATAATAATCATCATAATCCCAGAAAAAGGAGGTATCATAATTAGTTTTCAGATATCTAAACAAAGCAAGTTCACATTTATTAAGAGCATTAAAACCAATCAGAACGTAGTTATTACAATTCAAGTCAGGTGATTCAGCAAGTTTCGCAGCCATAACCCGGTATTGCATACCCTCGTATGACAGTCCCTGATTTAAAAGTTTATCATTGAAATTCAGGTATATATCATATAGTTTAGACCAAATGGAAATAAAATTTTCCTTATTTTCAGAGCTTTTGCTTTTAATAATGTTGCTCCAAAAAGAAGACAAGTAGGATAATTGTTCATCGTCAAGAAACTCGAAGCCATAATCAATTTCCTTTAGGGAGTCGATATTTTTAAAAAGCTTAGCTGCATCAACGAGGTATTTATCAATATCGTTGAAGTCGCGCAGAATCATTTCGCCTTTAAAATAAAAGTCGTCGAGTGACTCATCTGTTTTCAGGGCTTCACGGTAAATCTTCCAAAGTTCGATAATCAAAGAAAAATCATCTTCCTTATTAAGATTTGAGATATTGGCAACAAGTTCTGAGATGGTTGTAATTTCGGGAGAAAACAGGGGTTTATCTGTCAGGCGGCTTAAATACTTTTGAAAGAATAAGCCTGAGCGGCGGTTAGGGAAAACGACAACTGTCTGAGAAAAATCACCATTTGACTTATCCAATAAATATTTGGCTGTTTGTTCAAGAAACTTTTCCATAATGGTTTAGAAATATCAGTTTGAAAATTAATTTTTTTTATTTGAAGCAAGGCATAAATTTGAAATAAAAAGAAAAATATTCAATTTATGGTATAAAAAGTCAAAATAGCCATTAGCAGTTATGAAAATGTGTGATTTTTCCAATAAAAAAATATGATTGATAAACAAGCAGATATTCCATCAAACCCTTATCGAAAACGTTTGCATAAATATTTTATTTGAATTTTTATTCAATATTTTTTCAATATTTCAAAAAATATATTCTATATTAGCTCTCCGAAAATAAACTTATGAAGATATACATAAACACCTAAACACAATAATTTTCCTTTTCTCTTTAAACCATCATCTATTTTCTGATCTAA
>CAYUEI010000215.1:4723-4998 GCA_964443445.1 uncultured Prolixibacteraceae bacterium
CTGTAACTAAATGGAATGAAAACAAGGAAAGCACAGTCGGAGCGGCACAAACTAGAAAATTAACTATGAATGATTTTAAGTTAATTAGTGCCTTTGGAGTAGAAAAATTAAAAATAAATCCTATATTAGCTTCCCAAATTAAGAAATGAAAATTTGAGATTATAGACGCATAAAGACAATAATTTTCCTTTTCTCTTTAAACCATCATCTATTTTCTGATCTAACTAAACTATGAACAGCCGGGTTATCAAAAGATAACCCGCTTTTTTTTATCA
>CAYUEI010000216.1:0-4974 GCA_964443445.1 uncultured Prolixibacteraceae bacterium
ACATCCTTTTTTGGAGCTGCAAAGAAAAATGAAGTTTTTGACATCTACAAATTATACTGCTAAAATATTTTATTACATCAAATCTTTGTTAACTCCTCTATAACCATTTATCATATAAGTTATTAGAAGCTTTAATGTCTCCGATTATTACTTCAAACCGATATAGATATTATATTACTTCAAACTTAAAGACACTTTTTTATTTCTATTGCCTGTCCTGAATTCAATTTTAAGAGTAATCTTTTTTAATTTTACGTTTTAATAATTGATGACCATGAGCAAAATATTTTCAATAATATCCATCCTTTGTATAACATTCATAGTTATATCATGCAAACCTTCACAAAGAGAACTTGCAGTTGTTAAAACAGATGAAGCCCAAAAATATCTTGACTCCGGAGACACCCTGAAAGCTTTATCAATACTCGATTCCTTGCCATTTTTATACCCTAAAGCAAAGTTCCAGATTGATGTGTCGAAAAATATTAAGGATGACGTATACCGACAACTGATTGATAAGAAAAAAGAGCAGTTAAATAAAATTAATAATTCAATTGCAGAATTAGAATCAAAGTTTTTAAAGGAAAAAACTGAGTTTGATCTTTACACTCAATACATTCCTTTGGAACAAGTAAAAATAAGGTCCCGCAATGCAACGTATCTTCAAGTAAACCTTGATGAGCGTGGTGAATTATATCTTACAAGCAATTACTACGGAAAAGCCTGGGCAAATCACTACTCTGTTAAAGTATATGATGGTGCCCTTTCGGCAGAAACTCCAAAGATAAGTTCAGACAGCCGCCTTCGTACAACAAACACTTTTCTTGATTATAAATGGGAAAAGGTATCATATACTGAAGGTAAATCGGATGAAGTAATAAAATTCATTATTGAAAACAAAGACAAAAAATTGAAGTGTGCTTTCAACAGTTATATAATCTTCCTCGATAAATCAAACATTGAAGCTATAATTAACTCATACAATCTTTCCATTGCAATAAAGAAAGTTGGTTCACTGAAGGAAGAAATAAAACTTCTTGAGAAAGAAAGGTTTTCTTGAAAAAAAGTTCCTTTTAAAAACATTCCTTCATAAAAAACTATTCCCGACTTTATTCTTTCTCTTACATATTTTTTCCCTAACACATCCGTACCTGAACCGTACCACATACCTGTCAAATACCACAAGCGAACTCTTCTTATGGTGTTTGATAGGTATGTGGTACGGTTCAGGTACGGTTCAGGTAGGTATTTATGCCACATTGGAAATGGTGACAAAGTGACCTGAAAATAGTGTACTCTTTCAAAATAAATCACTGAGAACGGTATCCTGAAATATGATTTTCAAATTGAAGTTTCTTCTCTTTTCTCAACAATAGAAAATACAAAATTACTTATCCGCAGTCGGATAAAATAAATCAAAGACAGTAAATTTAAACAGGAAAGGCTTATTCGCCGCCGAACTCCATAAGATACGCCTTTATAAAGCCATCAAGATCGCCATCCATTACTGCCTGGACATTCCCCGATTCAAAACCGGTTCTAACATCCTTGACAAGTTTATAGGGCTGCATTGTATAAGAACGGATCTGAGAGCCCCATTCAATTTTCTTCTTTCCTGCTTCTATCTTCGAGACTTCTTCCTGACGCTTTCTGAGCTCAAGTTCATAAAGCTGTGATTTCAGTAAACGCATGGCATTTTCCTTGTTCTGCAACTGAGAGCGGCTTTCGGAGTTTTCAATCATGATACCTGTTGGTGCATGCCTGAGCCTTACTGCAGTTTCTACCTTGTTGACATTTTGTCCGCCGGCACCGCTGGAACGCATTGTTTCCCAGGATATATCAGCAGGATTGATTTCAACTTCAATTGTATCGTCGACAAGGGGAGCTACGTATACTGATGTAAATGAAGTCTGTCTTTTATTTTGAGCGTTGAACGGAGAAAGACGGACGAGGCGGTGGACTCCGTTTTCACTTTTAAGATAACCATAGGCAAATTCGCCTTCAATTTCAACGGTACAGTTTTTAAGGCCAACATCTTCGCCGGGCTGGTAGTCCATAACCCTGAAGATGTAACCGTGTTGCTCAGCCCAGCGGTTGTACATACGGAACAGCATTTCTGCCCAGTCGTTGCTTTCAGTTCCTCCTGCCCCGGCATTGATTCGGAGTACTGCCCCAAGACGGTCTTCTTCCTTGCGGAGCATGTTTTTGGCCTCCAATTTTTCAATCAGCTCAAGAGTAGTTGAATATTGTTCGTCGATTTCTTCGGGAGTAGCATCTCCGCTTTGTTGAAATTCGAATAAGACCAGCAGGTCCTCAACAGCCTGATCTACTTCTTTAAAAGATTCTGTCCACTGCTTTATCCCTCTGATAACTTTCATCTGAGCTTCAGCCTCTTTAGGATTTTCCCAAAAGGAAGGATCCTGAGTTTTCAGCTCTTCTTCTTCTAATTCAATCTTTTTATTGTCGATGTCAAAGATACCCCCTAAGCGCATCCCGGCGCTCTGTAAGTCCTTTAATCTGGTCGCGTAATATCATGCTCAGTATTATTTATTAAGAAGCGCAAAAGTAGCAACTAAATTTCATTTTAGTCTAAAGAGTTTAATACCTTTTCAATAATATCTGTTTCAAAACCTTTGCTCTGTGCATATCTGTAAACTTTTGCTTTAGTCTCGTAATAGCCGGAAGCCTTGATAGTCTTGAGTTTTGCAGTTATTAATTCTTTAAGTTTTGATAAATAATCTTCTTCATCAATTTCTTCCATGGCCAGATAAATAGTTTCAGAAGGTATCCCTTTATTTCGAAGAGTGTACCCGATTTTAATCCTACCCCAGTCATTAAACCTGAATTTATCGCGTACGTATGCTTTGGCATATCGCCTGTCATCAATGAAGTTATCAGCAATAAGTTTTTGAATAATACGTTCTGAATCAATACTGTTGACTCCCCATTTATAAAGGTTTTGATTTATATCGAAAGCGCATTTTTCAGATTTGCTACAGATATTCATTGCCTTTGACAATGCCAGATCAAAAGAAATTGTGTTGTTCAATTTTTTAGTTTTTAGATTTTAAACCAAAATTAAAAAATCAAAGTAATTAGAGCATCAGAAAAAAAACAAATCTGTCATAATAAGAAAAAAAGCTGATTTTATTCAAACCAGCTTCCAGTAAATATCTGCTTTATAACTTCCTATAATTCTTTAATATTCAGCCTATTTCTTCGATATTATATGGTGTTTCCTGATACACATAGTAGTTGAGCCAATTTTGGAACAAGAGATTGGCATGTCCTCTCCACCTTACTATCGGCTCATTATCAGGGTTGTTCTTTTTGTAATAATGAACAGGAATATCAATAGGCAATCCTTTAGACAAATCCCTTTTATATTCCTGATCCAAAGTATCAGGAGCATATTCTGAATGCCCGGTAATGAAGAAACGTCGGTTTTTAATGTCTTTAACCATGTAAACTCCGGCTTCTTCCGATTCGGAAATTATCTCAAGGCCTTTTACCTTTTCAATATCTTCTCTTCTGATTTCGGTATGTCGTGAATGAGGAACATGAAATTCATCATCAAAGCCGCGAAAAATAGGCAATCGTTTATCAGAAGGGGTATGGTGAAAGACACCAAACATTTTCTTATCGAGAGGATGCTTTGGAATATTGTAATAGTGATAAAGGGCAGCCATCGAAGCCCAGCAAATAAACATCGACGACTGAACATTATTCTTTGCCCAATCAAGGATTTCAGTAAACTCGTTCCAGTATGTTACATCTTCATATTCAAGCTGTTCAACAGGGGCACCGGTAATAATCAACCCATCATATTTACGGTGTCTAATCATGTTGAAATCGAAATAAAAAGATTTCATGTGTTCAGAAGAAGTATTCTTTGGTTCGTGACCTGCAATCTTAATAAGGTCAATTTCAATCTGTAAGGGTGTATTTGAAAGCAACCTTATAAGATCTGTCTCGGTTGTTATCTTAACAGGCATCAGGTTGAGAATAGCAATTCTCAAAGGCCTGATGTCCTGATGTGAGGCACGTGTAGTGTCGATAACAAATATGTTCTCTTTTTTAAGAGCTTCAATTGCGGGCAGTTGATCCGGAATATTAACTGGCATAACTTCAATCTTTAAATCTTGTTTTACTTTATAGCTGCAAAAGCCTGTTCCAGATCTTCTTTTATATCATCGATATGTTCGATTCCGACAGAAAGACGAAGCTGATCAGGAAGAACGCCTGCTGATATTTGTTCTTCTTCCGAGAGTTGAGAGTGGGTTGTCGAAGCAGGATGAATAATTAAAGTTTTAGCATCGCCAACATTAGCAAGGTGGCTGATTAACTTCAGTTTATTAACAAATTCTGAAGCTGCTTCCTTTCCTGCTTTCAATCTGAAAGTGAGTACACCACCAAATCCGTTAGTTAGATATTTCAGGGCGTTATCATGATATTTGCTACTTTCCAGACCTGCATAATTAACACCGGCAACCTGCGGATGATTTTCAAGCCATAGTGCTATTTCAAGAGCATTATCGACAGTACGCTGTACACGAAGAGAAAGAGTTTCAATACCTTGAATCAGTTGCCATGAATTAAACGGGCTGATAGCGGGACCGAAATCTCTTAAGCCTTCAACCCTTAAACGGATTGCAAAGGCAATATTTCCGAAAGGACTATTGGCTCCGAAAACATCCCAGAATACGAGGCCATGATAACCTTCTGAAGGTTCAGAAAACTGAGGAAACTTGCCGTTTCCCCAGTTATAATTTCCTCCGTCGATAACAATACCCCCAAGGCTTGTGCCGTGTCCGCCAATCCATTTGGTAGCAGATTCAACAACAACATTGGCGCCATGTTCGAAAGGTCTGAAGATAAAACCTGCAGCACCGAAAGTATTATCAACGAAAAGTGGGATATCGTATTTTTTTGCTAATACTGAGATTTTATCCCAATCGGGCACATTGAAATTTG
>CAYUEI010000217.1:0-4971 GCA_964443445.1 uncultured Prolixibacteraceae bacterium
ATTCTTTTTGTTTTTCAATATATTTATAAACAGCATTAACCTGACTTCTTGTATGAGAAAAGGCACTATAACCTTCCTGCCAGTTAAATCCATGTTTTTTCAGTATATGGTGGTTAATGAAAAAAGAAGATTGTCTTTTGATTTCTCTGACAAGGTCGGCTATGGAAATGGAAGGATTTAATTTAATAAGAAGATGGATATGATCCTCTGTTCCATTGGCAATCAGCATTTTATGACCTATTTCCTGGATAAGGTTATCAATGAAGCCATACACCTCAAGTTGCTTGTAATAGTCTAGTTTTGATTCTTCACCATGGACAGCGAAAATAATATGTACATAAAGCTGAGTGTATGTGGTTGCCATGTTGTTGATATTTAGCTATAAAGTTATTATAAAAGAAGGAGAAATGCAATGAATTAATTTAGACACAAGTATCAAGACTCAAGATTGGGTAGTGCAATTGGCTTTGCCCTGTTTGATGGCAAGCCGTCGTTATCGCTTCGCTCAGTTATGTAGCAGTGCTGCTGTTTGTTACGTCATAATGTGTAGAGGCGACTCTTGTGGTCGACCTAAAACATGTTTGTTCAATATTCAATAGGGCGACCTCAAGGGTCGCCCCTACTCGCAATGACGATGAATTCGACGGATTTCTAATTCCGCACTATCCAATCTTGATTCTTGCTACTTGTGTCTATTTCATAAATCTTAATTTGAAATTTGTTTTTCCTGATTTGGAATTTGTTATATACTAGATTTTATATATTTGTAGACTTTTTAAAAATCAGGCATTTTGCATATTATGAATAAGAAATTTACAGAATATAAGCAGTTCGATTTATCGCAAATAAATAAAGAAATCCGTAATCGTTGGGAAGAAGATGATACTTTTCACAAAAGTATAACAACCCGGGATGGAAAGCCGACATTTGTATTTTATGAAGGGCCGCCAAGTGCTAACGGTATGCCGGGCATTCACCATGTAATGGCCAGAGCTATCAAGGATATTTTCTGCCGGTATAAAACGATGCAGGGTTTTCTTGTTAAGCGTAAAGCCGGTTGGGACACCCATGGTCTGCCTGTCGAGCTTGGAGTAGAAAAAATGCTTGGAATTACTAAGGAAGACATTGGCAAGACTATTTCAGTAGCTGATTATAACAATGCCTGCCGTAAGGAAGTAATGAAATATACTCGTGAATGGGAAGAGCTTACACGTCAGATGGGATATTGGGTTAATATGGATGATCCTTATATCACTTACGATTCACGTTATATTGAAACACTCTGGTGGTTGTTGAAACAGCTTTATAATAAAGGATTATTATATAAGGGTTATACAATTCAGCCCTATTCACCAGCAGCGGGAACGGGGTTAAGTTCACACGAGCTCAATCAGCCCGGTTGTTATCGTGATGTAAAAGATACAACAGCAACAGCACAGTTCAAGGTTGTCCGCGATGAAAAATCTGAGTTTCTTTTCAAAGGAGTTGATACAGAACTTTTCTTTCTTGCATGGACAACAACACCATGGACTTTGCCTTCAAATACTGCATTGGCAATAGGTCCTAAGATTACTTACGTAAAAGTTCGTTCCTATAACCCATATACAGGAATTCCTATTACTGTTATTCTGGCTAAGGATTTAATCAATAACCATTTTAATCCTAAGAATGCAGAGATAGAACTGGAGGCCTATGAAGCCGGCAGTAAGGCAATACCATTTAAAATTCTTGGTGAATATTCAGGAAATGAGCTTATAGGAATTAACTATGAGCAGCTTATTCCATTTGTAAAACCACAGGGGGATGCATTCAGGGTTATTCCGGGAGATTATGTTACAACAGAAGACGGAACTGGTATAGTTCATATTGCTCCAACTTTTGGAGCTGATGATGACAGGGTAGCCAAACAGGCAGGTATAGTCCCTCTTATCATGGTAGACAAGGAAGGAAAGCGTCAGGCGATGGTTGACCGTACCGGAAAGTTTTATCATGTTGAAGATCTTGATGAAGATTGGGCAAAGGAATACGTTAACGAAGAGATATACCGCGATTTTGCAGGAAGATACGTTAAGAATGCATACGACGATACACTGACAGAAAACGATCCTACTCTTGATATTGACCTTTCAGTAATGCTCAAGAAAGAAAACAAAGCATTCAAGGTTGAGAAACACGAGCATAATTACCCGCATTGCTGGAGGACAGACAAGCCTGTGCTTTATTATCCTCTCGACTCATGGTTTATCAAGACCACTGCAATGAAAGACAGGATGATAGAGCTGAACAAAACTATCAACTGGAAACCTGAAAGCACAGGTACAGGGCGTTTTGGAAATTGGCTTGAAAATCTTGTTGACTGGAATCTTTCACGTTCAAGATATTGGGGAACACCTCTGCCAATATGGAGAACTGAAGACAGAAGTGAAGAGATATGTATCGGTTCTGCTGAAGAATTGATTTCAGAAATTGAGAAATCTGTTAAGGCAGGTTTTATGACCGAAAATCCTTACAAGGGATTTGAAGTTGGAGTTAATACTAAAGAGAACTACGAAAAGATAGATTTCCATCGTCCTTATGTTGATGATATAATTCTTGTTTCGAAAGAAGGGAAAAAGATGTTCCGTGAAACTGACCTGATTGATGTAT
This sequence comes from uncultured Prolixibacteraceae bacterium, assembly GCA_964443445.1. GTDB lineage: Bacteria > Bacteroidota > Bacteroidia > Bacteroidales > Prolixibacteraceae > CAYMTR01. The sequence continues at coordinate 2,647 of CAYUEI010000217.1, forward strand.
GGTTTGATTCAGGAGCAATGCCTTATGCCCAAATGCATTATCCTTTTGAAAACAAGGAAACATTTGAACAGGTATTTCCTGCGCATTTTATTGCAGAGGGAGTTGACCAGACACGTGGTTGGTTCTTTACTCTTCATGCAATAGCCACAATGGTAATGGACGGAGTTTCATTCAAAAATATTATTTCAAACGGATTAGTGCTTGATGCCAAGGGTAACAAGATGAGTAAAAGGCTTGGCAATGCAGTTGATCCTTTTGAAACTATTGAAAAGTATGGTTCTGATCCGCTTCGCTGGTACATGATTACCAATGCTCAGCCATGGGATAATCTGAAGTTTGATATTAGCGGAGTAGATGAAGTAAGAAGAAAATTCTTTGGAACCTTATATAACACATATAGCTTTTTTGCATTATATGCCAATATTGATGGATTCAAATATTCAGAAGAAGAAATTCCTGTAGAAAAGAGACCGGAGATAGACAGGTGGATACTTTCATTGATGAATTCACTCATCAAAGAAGTAGAAGAAAGTTATGAAAGCTATGAACCAACAAGAGCCGGAAGGGCAATTTCTGATTTTGTTTCAGAAAATTTAAGCAACTGGTTTGTAAGGTTAAGCCGTAAACGTTATTGGGGGGGAGAAACAACTCTTGATAAATTATCAGCCTATCAGACTCTGTATACTTGTCTTTTGAATGTAGCAAAGCTTTCTTCACCAATAGCCCCTTTCTACATGGATATGTTGTATAATGATTTGAATAAAGTCACAGGACTGGAACCAGATCAGAGTGTACATATTTCGCAATTCCCTGTTTGCAATGAAAGCCTTATCGACAAGGAACTGGAGGAAAGAATGGATATAGCTCAAAAAATATCCAGCATGGTACTTGGCCTAAGGCGAAAAGAAAAATTGAAAGTACGTCAGCCATTGGCAAAAATCATGGTGCCTGTACTCAATCCGCATTTTGGTGAACAGCTAAAAGCTGTGGAAAATATAATTCTTTCAGAGATAAATGTGAAAGAAATAGAATATATATCCGGAGATGCGGGATTGATTAAGAAGAAGATTAAGCCTAACTTCAAAACTTTAGGGCCAAAGTACAGCAAACTTATGAAGCAGATTTCTGCTGCAATAGCAGGAATGGGGCAAGCAGATATAGCTGCTGTAGAAGCGCAGGGGTCTTATGATATAAGAATTGAAAATGAGACTATTACTTTGGGAATAGAAGATGTCGAGATTTTATCAGAGGATATTCCCGGATGGCTGGTTGCCAGTGATGGTCCGATAACAGTTGCGCTTGATATTAATGTAACAGATGACTTACGTCATGAAGGAATTGCAAGAGAATTCGTAAATCGTATACAGAATATACGAAAGGAGAGTGATTTTGATGTGACAGATAAAATAAAAGTTCAGATACTTAAAAATGACCTTTTCAACGAGGCATTGATAAAACATTCTGAGTATATCAGCAATCAAACTTTAGCATCATCTTTTATTCTGGTCGATTCTATTGACAGTAGTAAATCGAAGCAAGTAGATATAGATGAGGTTATTACAAGTGTTCTAATTGAAAAGCAGCAATAATAAACATGTAGCTCTGATTGTTATATGTTTTTTTTGTTACTTTTGGTACAATTTTAAAAAAAGTAAGGAAACAATAGCCAAATAATATGAGCGAGAAAACCAGGTATTCAGATCAGGAGCTTCAGGAATTCAAGGATTTAATCCTTTCGAAATTAGAGAAAGCTCAGCGTGATTATGAGATTTTTAAAAACTCAATAACTCACGGCGACGACAACGACACCCAGGACACCTCTCCTACGTTTAAAATTCTGGAAGAAGGTGCAGCTACATTATCAAAAGAGGAAGCTGGAAAACTGGCTCAAAGGCAATTAAAGTTTATTCAGCATTTACAGGCAGCATTGGTCAGAATTGAAAACAAGACATATGGAGTATGTCGCGAAACCGGTAAACTCATTTCAAAAGAGAGGTTACGCGCTGTTCCTCATGCTACGCTTTCGATCGAGGGCAAAAACATGCAACATTAATTTAATTGGAAAATATTAACAACGATTGAGAGTAACATGCTCTCAATCGTTTTTTTGTAAAATATATATGTCACAAAAAAAGATAGCAATTCTTGTTATTTTCATACTACTTGTCTTAGATCAGGTATTAAAAATCTGGGTAAAGATGAACTTTCGTCTTGGTGAAGAAGTTCATGTACTTGGAAATTGGTTTATCCTGCATTTTGTTGAAAACAAGGGGATGGCCTTTGGATTTGAATTTGGGATTAAACATGGTAAAGTAATACTGTCAT
>CAYUEI010000218.1:0-4965 GCA_964443445.1 uncultured Prolixibacteraceae bacterium
TTATTACTTCGTTTGATAGTGGTGCTCACATGATACCTCCTTTCGTTGTTACATTTATGAACAACGGCAGAATTGATTCTTTAAAGACTAATCCTGTTTTTCTTGAAGTGTACAATCTTCCTAAAATAGATTCACTCATTAATGCCTTAAAAGCACCAATTGATATAAAGCCGCCATACAAGGCTCCAATAATTTTTAAGGAAGTAGCCCCTTTACTTATGGGTATATTATTAGCTGCAGGTTTAATATTTCTTATATTATATGCATTAAAGAGAAGAAAAGAAAACAGGCCTTTATTCCTGATTCCTCAGAAACCGAAGGAACCTGCACATATTATTGCATTAAGGGAGCTTGATAGAATTAAGGAAGAAAAGATCTGGCAGCAAGGTAAAACAAAGCAATACTATAGCGAAGTTACCGATGTACTTAGGGAGTATATCTTAAACAGATATGGAATACCTGCAATGGAGCAGACATCAGATGAAACAATATCAGCATTTACGAAGCTGAAATATTTGCCGGATGAAAAGACTTTCGGAAACTTGAAAAGGATATTATTAAATGCTGATCTGGTGAAGTTTGCAAAATATGAACCACTACCTGATGAAAACAATATGGTATTGGTTGATTCATATTTCTTTGTAAATCAAACCAAGATAATTGAAATTGCTGATGAAAAGAAAACAACTGATACTGAAGAAGGTGAAGAAGTAAATTTAAAATCGTAACGAAATGAACAAATTTACATATGCAAACCCTGAGATGTTTTATCTTCTTCTGGCATTATTACCAATAATAGCATGGTATATTTTTCGTCAGAAGAAATCTGGAGCCAGCCTTCAGGTTTCAACGATAAGAAATCTTGAAGCTGTCCCCAAAAATTGGAAATACTATTTCAGGCATTTGGTATTTGCTTTAAATATTGCTGTAATGACTTTACTGGTCATTGTTTTAGCCAGACCACAGTCATCAGAAAACTGGGAGAATGTTTCAACTGAAGGGATAGATATAGTTATGGCTGTTGACGTTTCAACAAGTATGTTAGCCAGAGACCTCAGACCCGACCGCCTTGAAGCTGCTAAAGATGTTGCATCAGCATTCATAGCAGGTCGCCCTTATGATAGAATTGGATTAGTCGTATTTGCAGGAGAATCGTTTACTCAATGTCCTTTGACAACAGATCATCCGGTAGTAAATAATCTTTTAAGGGAAACAGCAACTGGCGTATTGCAGGATGGTACGGCAATAGGAAACGGACTTGCAACTGCAGTAAACCGTTTAAAAGAAAGTGAGGCAATCAGTAAGGTAATTATCTTACTTACTGACGGAGAGAACAATGCAGGAGAAATACCTCCTATTACAGCAGCTGAGATTGCAAAAACATTCGGGATAAGAGTTTACACAATTGGAGTTGGAACAATAGGAACAGCCCCCTATCCAATGCAAACTCCATTTGGAATACAAGTCCAGAATATACCTGTAAAAATCGATGAAGAATCACTTCAATCGATAGCGGGATTAACTGGAGGTAAATATTTCAGGGCAACAAGTAACGATAAGCTAAAGCAAATTTATACTGAAATAGATGCATTGGAAAAATCAAAGATTGAAGTAAAGGAATTCAGCAAAAAACAAGAAGAATTTCAACCTTTTGCAATATTTGCAGCATTATTACTTATTGCCGGAATTTTAATGAAGGTAACAATATTCCGCAATATTCCTTAAAAACTTTTATTATGGAAATGTTCAGATTCGGAGACCCTAAATATTTATGGGGATTGGTAATAATACCTGTCCTGATAGCGATTTTTATATATTTCAGGATACAAAGAAAAAAAGCAATACGAGAGTACGGCAACCCTGAATTACTGGCTTCGCTTATGCCAAGCTCATCTAATTCAAGGCCTGTTATAAAATTCTCAATATTTATGCTTGCGCTTGCCTTTTTATTCATTGGTATAGCGAGACCGCAATTTGGTGCTAAGCTTCAAAAAATAAAAAGACAAGGAATTGAGCTAATTATTGCCCTTGATGTATCAAACAGTATGATGGCTGAAGATATACAGCCAAATCGTCTGGAAAGGGCAAAGAGAGCGATATCCAGATTGACAGAAAGGCTAAGCAATGATAAACTGGGATTAATTGTTTTTGCAGGAGATGCTTATACTCAAATACCAATAACAACTGACTATCTTTCTGCTAAATTATTTCTATCGGCAATAACCCCGGATGTAGTTCCCAAACAAGGAACAGCAATCGGTGCTGCTATAGATCTCGCCAGGAATTCATTCACTCCTGAATCAAAAACCAGCAAAGCAATTATTGTAATTACCGATGGAGAAAACCACGAAGATGATGCTATAGAAATGGCAAAGCTTGCTGCTGAAAATGAGATTGTTGTTCATACAATTGGAATGGGATTACCTCAGGGAGGACCAATTCCTGTTGTAAATGCCTATGGACAAAAAGATTTCAGGCGCGATAAGAGTGGACAAGTAGTTGTGACCCGTCTTGATGAAAATATGCTTCAGCAAATTGCAGCAGCCGGAAACGGAAAATATATTAGAGCCAACAACACTGAAGTAGGTATAAACAACATATTCGATGAAATAAGTAAAATGGAAAAATCGGAACTTGAATCTAAAGTCTATTCAGACTACAACGATCAGTTTTATTATTTCATCGCCATTGCTTTAGCATTAATTGCGCTGGAATATCTGATTCTTGAAAGAAAGAATAATTTGTTGAAGAATTTCAGGTTGTTTAAGGAAAGAAAATAAAGATATAAAATGAAAATCAGCATTTTAACTATAATATTCCTGGTAATATCCTTTTCAGTATTCGGACAAAAGGAAAGGAAATTCATTCGTTCCGGAAATAAATACTACGACAAAGCTGTTGAAAATAGCGATTCAGTAAAGATTGATTCAGTCAACTTTGCTAAATCAGAAGTTGAATACAGGAAAGCATTACAAAAAAAGCCCAATGATTTTAAGTCTCAGTTTAATATTGGGGATGCATTATTCAAACAAAATAAGATGGAAGAGGCTTCTGTTGAATTCCAGCAAATACTTGATGCTACATCCAACAAAGAAGACAAAGGAAAGGCCTGGTTCAATTATGGCAATTCGATGCTTGCTACCAATAAACTTGATGAAAGCATCGACGCATATAAAAATGCATTGAGAAATAATCCAAAAGATCTGGAAGCAAAATACAATCTTGAATTTGCCAGAAGGTTAAAAAAACAACAGCAGCAACAACAACAACAACAACAACAACAACAGGATCAGAATAAAGATCAGAATAAAGATCAGCAACAACAGAATCAGAATCAGGATCAACAGCAAAAGAATCAGCAACAGCAGCAACAGCAACCAAAGATTTCAAAGCAAAATGCTGAGCAAATGCTGAAAGCACTTCAGAATGACGAGAAAGAAACACAGGAAAAAGTAAAAAAAGCAAAAGCTGTGAAAGCTCAATCGTATAAGCCTGATAAGGATTGGTAATGGAGTATACAGTTTTTTTATAATTTTGTGTGTATTTGAAAAATAAATAATATGAATCGCAAGATTTTTATTTTACTAATGCTTTTCCTTGGGATAAGGACATATGCCGAAGATGTGAGATTTACAATGTCAGCACCTGAGATTGTTTCTACTGGAGAGCAATTCAGCCTGACTCTTACATTAAATGCCAAAGGGGATAATCTGCAAATGCCTCAGCTCGACGGGTTTGACATATTGATGGGACCTTCTGTTTCTACAAGCCGAAGTTTTAGCAGTATAAACGGCACAATGACCCAAAGTGTAAGTAATTCATATACTTATATTTTAAGAGGACAAAAAGAAGGTACATTTTCAATTTCTCCTGCGACAATAAGAGCTGAAGGAAAGAATGTTCAATCAAATCAGCTTACTATCAAGGTAATTCAGGGCAGACAGCCTTCAGGATCATCTGCAGGAACAGGAACCCGTTCTCAAGGTCAGGGTTCGTCAAATGAAACGTCAAGAGCTTCTACCGGTTCACGTGATGATTTGTTTATCCAATATGAGGTTGACAAAAGAAATGTTTATAAGGGAGAAATGATATCTGTTGCATTCAAACTATACAGCAGAGTCAATCTTTCAGTAGCTGATCAGACATTACCTTCCTTTGAAGGTTTCTGGACTCAGGATATTGATATTCCTCCGGCAGATCAAAACAGAGTAAAGGAAGCAGTTGATGGTATTATTTATAATGTCTATACCCTTCAAAAAAAGATACTTATACCTCAACAAACAGGTACTTTATACATTGAACCTGCCGAGATGGTTTTCAACGTACAACAAAGGGTAGCTCCTACAAGTATATTTGACGATTTCTTCGGTTCAGTTCAAAACATTAGGACAAGCGTCAGGTCTAACAAAATAGCTATTACTGTAAAAGATCTTCCTCCTGCTCCGGCTGATTTCAAGGGAGCGGTAGGTAAATTCACCCTTTCTTCTGAAATAGATAATACTGACATCAAATCAAACGAAGCAATTACTATCAAGGTAAAAATATCGGGAAGCGGAAACCTGAAACATATAAACGCTCCATCGTTCAAGTTCCCTGCTGATTTTGAAATATATGACCCTAAAACATCATACGATTTCAAAGCAAGTGAAGCCGGTATCACTGGTTCTACAGTCTTTGAACAGGTGATAATTCCAAGATATCAGGGTAATTTTACAATACCTGCCCAAAACTTTGTTTATTTCGATATAGCTTCCAAAAGCTATAAAACATTGTCAACTCAGGAATTCAATATCAGAGTAGCAAAGGGATCTGATGACCAGTCGACAACAGTTGTGAGTTCGATGTCTAAAGAAGATGTAAGATACATTGGAAAAGACATCAGGTACATCAAAACAGGAAATACAAAACTTAGAAACCGCCATTCTGTTTTATTTGGCAGCTTCATGTTTTACTTTGGATATATAG
>CAYUEI010000219.1:0-4948 GCA_964443445.1 uncultured Prolixibacteraceae bacterium
ACCATTGCAGAGTACGGGTCACTTCCAGCAAAAGCAGGTCAACCCAGTGCATCTCGTCAATGTGGACTTTTTCGTGGAGAACTACTGCTTTTAATTCAGTACCACTGATTTTATTACTGACAAAAATCGAATTAAAGAAAGAGAAAGGAGCAGTATCCTTTTCAAGTTTAAATACAGGCGTCGACTCCAGATTTAAACATTCTCCCTTATTTTGAAAACTACGTAGTTTTGTATATTGAAGCAAAAAGCGGAAAATAAAAAACAACATTCCAAGTAAATACAATACAAACCAAGGGTTTATATATTGCGAATAGCCCGAAATATTGCCTTCTTCTATCTTACCTGAAGATAATAAAACTGAAATATCTTTTTGAGCAGAAACAACATCATAATGAATTGGTAATAATGGCATTATCAGTGATGCTATCATTCCTGCAAACAGAAACCAGCGGTTAAGCCTGAAAAATGTTTCACCTTTTAAAACTAGAGTGTATACCAGCCAGAAACCTGCAAGCCAACACGCCATTTGAAATAAATAATATCCCAGAGCTTCCATTTTTATTTATTTTCAGGGTTTTGCATATCTTCCTTAGCTTCATTCAACAACATCTCAAGTTCCTCAACAGTCAAATCTTTTTCACGTGCAAAGAATGTGGCCATCTGTGGAAATGAATTGTTGAAATAATTTTTCATCAATGAGAACAACTGTTTCTTCGAATAATCCTTCTTTGAAACTAACGGATAATAAACGTGGGTATTACCTTCAGCACGATAGCTTACTATTCCCTTACTTTCCAATACTCTGATTATTGTTGAAACAGTATTGCGGGCAGGCTTGGGTTCGCTGAAATGATCACGGATATCTCTGACCATCCCCTCGCCCATTTCCCAAAGGATCTGCATTATTTGTTCTTCAGCTTTTGTCAGTTGCATAATGATAATAATAAAAGTCCAGAACAAATATATGACTAAAGATTTAGTCAAGCAAATAAATTGACTACTTTTTTAGTCACTAACAAAAATAAATTGGAAAAACTAAGAATAGTGAATTTAGCACTATAATTTTGAATCAGTTACAATATCAGGTTTTTTAATCTTCACCTGCTTAACAGTTTCCTTTCTGGCAATAAGCATTGGGAAAGACACTCCAACTGCCAAAGACATCAGCACGAATATTGTTTTCAAGCCATTACTGACTGTATCCTGCAGCACATTTATATAAATCTCTTTATCAATATTCTGAGTCAGGTCAATCAACCCTAGAATAGTTCGGTAAGCAAATGCACCCGGTACCATTGGAATAACAGACGGGATGGCAAAGACCAGAGGTGGTGCATTTTTGTTATGAGCAGCAGGGATACTTAAAAAGCCAACAACAATGGCTCCCAATAACGATGCGAGAACAATACTGCTTTCAATGTACAAAAAACCAAATTTTATTGCACCTCCCAACATACCAATTAACCCAATAGTCCACAATGTTCTTCGGGGTACATTAAACAATATTCCGAATCCAATGGCAGCCAGACCGCACCAGAAGCTTTTTTCAATAATTTCGAACCATTCCATATCTTAAATTTGAAAAATTAGAATTGAAACCAAGAGACCAAGGGAAATTGCAAGAGAAATTATCATTCCATTTGTTCCACGAACAATTCCATTCATTATATTCCCGTCGAAAAGATCAGAAAATGAATTAATGAGAGGTACACCGGGAATCAGATAAAGAACTGAAGTATAAAGAGCATATTCAGGGTTGGCACCAATTTTAAGTTCCACTGCCAATCCTGCCAACAGAGATGAAACAGCAGAAGCGAAAAAGATACATAGATAGGGATTGAAATTCAATTTTGTAGTTTGTTGCCTTGTAAACAATCCTATAAAAGTTGCAACGAAGGCAACCATCATTTCAATTATTCCGCCTCCAAACAAACGACAGAAAGATGCACCTGCCAGGGCTACCAATGAAAGCACTACAATACGCGGATAATGAGGCAATGAAGTAAGACGTTTAACTTCCTCTCTGACCTGTTCGATTGTCCAACCCTCTTCAACAATCTTCCAGCTCATGTGACTTATGCCGCTAACCATTCTGAAGTTAACACCAAGAGGTGAAGAGCGTTTCAGACTATTGTAAAACTTCTCTTTCCTTTCGTCTTCAATAGTCATTAAAATAACTCTGTGGCTAACCATAAGCTCAATGTCATAATCATAAGCATCAGCAATTCGGGTCATAGTGAGCCTGATACGATTAGTATTAGCTCCCGAGCTCATAAGCAGTGTACCTATTTCGAGCAGAATCTTTCCAAGTTCTCGTGCTTTTACTTTTTCCTTTTCCATATTTTCAAAACATAATAATGTAGTAAAATAACTATTTACTAGCTATTTATCCTTAATAGCGAAAATACTGTTAAAGTTAAAGATTTGGTCGGTTGGTTGAGTTATTCGGCGGCAAATATAAATCTTTTATAGCAAAAGGCACATTAAGCCGGGTAAATAAAGTTCAGTTTTGAGTTAAAGTAAATATATAAAGCGGTTTGAGGGATATAAAAAAGTCTCCGCTTGTAAATTATGATTAATTATATATTTTTATAAAAATAAAGTCTAACCCGACTCATATCTATTACTTTAATATTAGGTAGATATGTGATAATGTCAGAGTTATAATTTAGTTCTCTGCAAGCTTAGAAAAAGTGCATCTTACAAGTATGGCTATTTGATATGAAAAAATGCTTATATTTCATAAATTTGTGATTTTAAATTAATACAGGTCAAATGGACTATATTGAAATATCAGGATACAAATCAATACATCAAGAACGAATTGATTTAAAACCAATTAATCTATTGATAGGTGCAAATGGTAGTGGGAAAAGTAATTTCATCTCTTTTTTTGATTTTTTAAATAGACTCTATAATAGAAACTTAAACGAATATATAGCACTAAATGGAGGTGAAAACAAGATTCTTCATAAAGGACAAAAAGTTACAGATAATATTTCATTTAGAGTTGAGTTTGAAAATGGGAAAAATGGTTATTCAGCTGACTTAAGATTAGGTACGAATGGACTAATTTTTACGGATGAACGATTAATATTTAAAAATGATAGAGGTGCAGATATAAGCCGTTCAGACAGAGAGTCCAGAATTAAAACAACTGATAATTATAGAGCAAAATATGTTATTCGGTATTTAAATGGATTTCGAAAATACCATTTTCATGACACAAGTGATAAATCTCCTTTCACAATACCAAGTCACATTGAAAACGATATTTATTACCTATATAGTAACGGAGCAAATTTGGCTGCGTTTCTTTATGAAATAAAAGGGAATGATAAAATTGTTTACAACAGGATTGTAAAAACAATTCAATCAATCGCACCTTATTTTTTGGACTTTGAATTTTTACCAAATAATGAGGGCTTTATACGTTTGCAATGGAAAGATAAATATAGTGATACTATCTATGGTGTTACCGATTTATCTGATGGAACTGTAAGGTTTATAGCATTGACAGTCTTGTTTTTGCAGCCGAACTTACCTGATACTATAATTATAGATGAACCCGAATTAGGGTTACACCCTTCGGCTATTGCAAAACTGGCAGGAATGATAAAATCAGTTTCTGCAAAGGGATGTCAAGTAATTATTGCTACACAATCAACAGACTTAATTAGTCATTTTTCGCCAGAATCAATTATTACGGTTGACCAAATTGATGGATGTTCAAAATTTAATCGTCTAAATGCTGAAGCACTTCATGAATGGTTAGAGGATTATACAGTAGATGATTTATGGAAGAGAAACATAATAACTACAGGTCAGCCAAATTTTTAAACGATGAAAAGAATAATAATAATTTGTGAAGGAGAAACTGAAAAAGAATTTTGCAATACGATCCTTTCCCCATATTTTGCCGCAAAAGGAATCTTCTTGCAATCGCCATTGATTAAGAAATCAATGGGTGGTATTGTTAAATGGGCTGAATTAAGAAAGCAAATCACCCTCCATTTAAGAAATGATTCAAATGCATTTGTTTCTACTCTAATAGATTACTATGGTTTATATAGTAAATATAATTTCCCAAAATGGGATGAGGCAGAGAATCAAACAGATAAAAATATTCGAATGAATATTCTTGAGCAGGGTATGAAGGATAGTATTGATGATACAATAAGGTTTCGTTTTGTACCATATATGCAACTTCATGAATTTGAAGGTCTTTTGTTTAATGAGATTGAAATTTTTCATGAGCTAATTCCACCTAAAGAATTAATAGGTATTGATGAATTAACAAGGACATTTAACCAGTATAGTAATCCAGAAATGATAAATAATAATCGAGAAACGTCCCCTTCTCATAGATTAGAAAGAATCATCCTTGGTTACAATAAAATTGTATATGGAAATATATTAGCTGAAGCAATTGGATTAGAAAAGATAAGAGCAAAAAGTCCAAGATTTAATGAATGGTTAAAAAGACTTGAAGAAATTTGATAAAAAAGACAGCAGAGAATAAGCGGCCATAAAACATTGGGGTTTAAGTGGTAAGGCAAGCGTATCACTCGCTGGCAAGGTACTTATCGGTTGATATGTTCTCAGCTCAGAAATCCCCAACGTTTCATACCGCCGTCCGGTACAAATAAAAAGTGCGACACATTGCTCTTTACTTGGTTAAATTCAGAATATTTTATATTTTTACAAATAAAAGAGCAATATGATGCACTTTGAGAATTTAATTAATACAATAAAAGACCGGAGAGAAAACCTGAAGGTTAACCAGGAAAATCTGGCAAAACTTTCCGGAGTTGGATTAAGAACACTAAAACAACTTGAAAGTGGTAAAGGTAATCCTACTTTACAGACTATTCAGAAAATAGCAGAGGTATTAGGATTGGAAGTTTGTTTAAAGGTTAAAACTGAAATAACAAATGAGACAGGCAAA
>CAYUEI010000220.1:0-4942 GCA_964443445.1 uncultured Prolixibacteraceae bacterium
CAGTGTTAAAAATTTTTCAACAACTTTTTTTCTTTTTCTAACAATTATTGAATTAGTAGAGAAAAAACACATATGCCCTAAGAGAGTACCTCATCCGTACCTCCTCCCTATCAAACACCATAAGAGAGTCCGCTTATGGTGTTTGATAGGGAGGAGGTACGAATGAGGTGTATATGATGTATTGCTTTAAAAGTATAAAAAACAAGACTTTTTTATATGAAGAAATTATAAAGGTAGGTAAATTATTTTTTTGGTTTCAAAATACGGCTCCTCAAAATATCTTATGATATCATATATTTCAATTACTTTTTGAAACCTTTTTATTTCGTCAGCAAAATCGCCTCCTTTAAGATAAATAATTCCATTTGGGATTGCGTTTCTTTGTTTTTTGGAGATAAGCTTGCCTGTAAGATCTACAAAATCGGGGAAGGCAGTTACAGCCCGGCTTATGATAAAATCATATCTGTCGGTCATGTTTTCAGCTCTTCCGTTTATTCCTTTAGCATTAGTAATTCCAAGAGCAGAAATAACGTTATTGACAACATTTATCTTCTTACCTATTGAATCAACAAGTGTAAATTTAACCTGAGGGAACAATATTGCCAGTGGTATTCCCGGAAATCCTCCTCCACATCCTACATCAATAATATTGGAGTCGGGCGTGAAACTGATGAACTTTGCAATAGAAAGGGAGTGTAAAACATGCCTGGTATAAAGTTCATCAATATCTTTTCGGGAGATGACATTAATCTTTGAATTCCAGTCGGTATAGAGGTCTTTTAATGCAGAAAATTTTTCTTTCTGTTCTTCATTAAGATTATTGAAGTATTTTAAAATTATATCCACGTTTATCAATCGTTTTCTTCTTCCTTAATTAGAGCGTAGAGCATATTTCTGGCCCTGAACAATTGAACTTTAACAGTTCCGAGGGGCAAATCTAATTCTTTTGCAATTTCCTCGTATGATAATTCCTTGAAATATCTTAAATCGATTAAATTACGGTAACGTGGTTTTAGCTTATTGATATAATTTTGAAGGTTCCATCCTCTTTGTTTTTGAATAAGCTTTTCTTCAGGATTGAGAATATTGGATTTAAGTCTGAAGCCATTGCCTTCAAGTTCCTGTTCAAGATTCTGATCCAATGAGAAATGAACGCCCTTTTGTTTCCTTAAGAAATCAATGCAATTATTGGTAGCAATGCGATAAAGCCAGGTACTGAAGGCATAATCGGGAGAATAGAAACCAAGGTTTGCGAAAGCCTTGCCGAAAGCTTCAAGGGTAAGATCTTCAGCATCACTTTTATTCTTTACCATCTTAAGAAGCATATAATAAATTGAATCCTTATATTTCATCATAAGACGGGCAAAAGCTTTCTGATCACCTTTCAGGGCTTCGTTAATAAGTGCATAGTCATCCTTTGCACTCTCAGAATGTTCGTTTCTTTCTTCGGCCATTGTAATCAGTAGTTTCCTTATGTAACTCAACTAATATACAAAATAAATAAAGGAAAGTTTAAAGTTTAAGGTACTTTATACAATCCGATTTATAATTTTGTGCAGATTATAAATAAAGTATGAGTTTTAATCTTCAACATACGGCAAAAGACAGCAAAGCCAGGGCGGGTGTCCTTACAACTGAGCATGGTGAAATAAAAACGCCGATTTTCATGCCGGTTGGAACGGCAGGGTCAGTAAAGGGTGTTCACATAAAGGAGTTGGAAGAAGATATCAAGGCGCAGATTATCTTAGGAAATACTTATCATCTTTACCTGAGGCCCGGAATGCAAATAATTGAAGAAGCAGGGGGCTTGCATAAGTTCAATGGTTGGAATAAGCCAATACTTACAGATAGTGGAGGATTTCAGGTTTTTTCGCTTGGAGATATAAGAAAACTGACCGAAGAAGGAGTAAAATTCAGGTCTCACATAGATGGGTCGTATCATATATTTACACCTGAAAACTCTATTGATATACAAAGATCAATAGGAGCAGATATTATCATGGCTTTTGATGAGTGTACTCCCGGAGATGCTGATTATAACTATGCTAAAAAATCGTTGGAATTAACACAAAGGTGGCTTGACAGATGTGTCAGTCAGTTTAATGCTACTTCTCCAAAATATGGCCATAAGCAATATCTTTTCCCGATAGTTCAGGGCTGTGTATATCCCGATTTAAGAAGGGATGCAGCTGAATCAGTTCAGAAATATGATTGTGAAGGTTATGCTATTGGTGGCTTGGCGGTAGGTGAAGAAGAAAAGGTTATGTATTCAATGATTGAAGTAGTTAATGAAATACTACCTGAAGAGAAACCCCGTTATTTAATGGGAGTTGGAACACCTGTAAACATATTGGAAGCAATTGACAGAGGGGTTGATATGTTTGATTGTGTAATGCCAACAAGAAACGGAAGAAACGGTATGCTTTTTACCAGAAAAGGAATTATCAATATGAGGAACAAGAAATGGGAAAACGATTTTACTCCTGTCGATCCTGATGGTACTTCCTACGTTGACCATGCTTACAGCAGGGCTTATCTTCGCCATCTGGTAATTTCAAAAGAAATGCTGGGTGCTCAGATAGCAAGTATACACAATCTGGCATTTTACCTTTGGCTGGTTGAAGAAGCAAGAAATCAAATACTTGCTGACAATTACAGGAACTGGAAGGATGATATAATAAAGAAATTAAAAACCAGACTTTAATAGAAATTAATCGTATATAAGATTGAGTTGGAACGTACACATATTTAAAAAATTTGATTCGTATATCATAAGAAAATTCCTGGGGACATTCTTTTATGCTCTTTCGCTTATAATATTAATCAGCATAGTATTTGACCTAAGTGAAAAGATAGATGAATTTATCCAGAATGAAGCTCCCCTAAAAGCAATAATATTTGATTATTACCTCAATTTCATACCATACTTTGCGAATCTGTACAGCGGTTTATTTCTTTTCATTTCTGTTATATTCTTCACTTCTAAAATGGCTTTCAACTCTGAAATAATAGCATTATTAAGTAGTGGAATCAGTTTTAAGAGATTGCTTGTTCCGTATTTGATATCGGCATTTGTAATATTTGTTTTCTCCTATACACTTGGAAATTTTGTTATTCCTCCTGCAAATAAAAAGATGATTGAATTTCAATATGACTATGTAAAGCGAAAGAAACCCAATACTGACAGGGATATACACAGGCAGATTGAGCCCAATATTTACATATACATGGAAAGGTTCGATCAGGGGAATGATTATGGCAGAAAGTTTTCAATAGAGAAATTTGAAAATAACAAACTGGTTTCGAAGCTTACATCTGATTTCATAAGGTGGGATCGTGAAAAAAAGATATGGACAATTAGTAATTACGTAATCAGAGATATAAACGGATATCAGGAAAAAATAACTTCCGGTGCAAGGATAGACACTACTCTGGCCATGTTGCCAGAAGACTTTGTAACAAAAGAAGACGATGTTGAAACAATGTCATATACTGAATTAATTAAGTTTATAGATCAGCTAAAGCTCAGAGGTGTAGATGCCATTGAACAATATGAAGTTGAAAGGCATCGCCGGGCTTCCAGTCCTTTTTCATCATTTATCTTAACGATAATCGGTGCTTCATTGGCATCAAGAAAAATCAGGGGAGGTATAGGGCTCCACCTGGGTTTTGGTATTGCCTTAAGCTTTGCCTATTTAATGTTCCTTCATGTTGCTAAGATCTTTGCGCTTAGCGGTTCAGCTTCACCACTTTTAGCAATGTGGATACCAAACATTTTCTACGCTTTCATTGCATATTTTTTGTACAAATGGGCCGCAAAGTAGAATTCATGCTCTACAACATGTTTTTTATATAACTCTAATTTTCTGACAATTAACTTTCATTAAAAATAATTCCTGAAATCATTCTCTTTGAAAAATGATCTTTTTTAATTGAAAGACTTTAAAGTTTCTATTTTTGACCCCGCAAATTATACTTAATCTGGACGGATTTCTTTAATTAGTTAACAGGTTTTATAAAATTAAATCTTTATGTCACTAAAAAGAAACATCCAGGATCTTAGAAAAAGAAAGATTGAGGTTCAAAAAGGTGGTGGTGATGAAGCCATTGAAAAGCAGGTTGCTATGGGTAAGCTTTATGCCCGTGAGCGAATAATGGCCATCCTTGATGAAAACTCATTTCATGAATACGATCTTTTTGTTGAACATCTTGCGAGGGATTTTGATATGGAAAAGAAAGTCCTTCATGGAGATGGAGTAATAACAGGCACCGGAACTATTGACGGTTCTCCCGTTTGTATATATGCACAGGACTTTACTGTAGCCGGAGGTTCGCTTGGGCTGATGCACGCACAAAAAATTACTAAAATCATGGATCACTCATTAAAGATGAGGGTTCCGTTAATAGGAATAAACGATTCAGGAGGAGCACGTATTCAGGAGGGGGTAAATTCTCTAGCAGGATATGGTGAAATTTTCTTCAGGAACACGCTTGCATCGGGAGTAATACCTCAGATTTCAGTAATACTGGGGCCTTGTGCCGGAGGAGCTGTTTATTCACCTGCGCTGACCGATTTTGTGTTTGTAGTTGAGAACATATCAAAAATGTTCATAACAGGGCCAAATGTAATCAAGACAGTTTTAGGAGAAGACATTTCGATGGAAGATCTTGGAGGAGCAAGAGTTCATTGTGAGATAGCAGGAAATGCACATTTTTATGCAATCAGTGAAGCGGAATGTTTTAAGCAGATTAAAACGCTTATTTCATATATTCCAAGGAACAATAAGGAAAAAGCTGTTAAAATTGCACCAAGGGAGCCTTTAAAGAAATACAATATTGATAATATTGTTCCAAGCAATTCTAAATTTCCATATGATATTAAGGATATTATAAAATCAATAACTGACGGGTCAGAATTCTTTGAAATAATGGAATTATATGC
>CAYUEI010000221.1:0-4937 GCA_964443445.1 uncultured Prolixibacteraceae bacterium
GCCACCAAAGAGCCACCAAAGAGCCACCTGATTAGACGCCGGTCGAATGTGGTACGAATGTGGTACGGTTGAGGTACGGTTGAGGTATAGGTGAGATCGCGGTTTGTCCTATACTGAAATTGGTACACATTTTCCAGAACAAGACAAGTTGACGGGGGTAAATCCTGCCCTTGTATTTTCCAAAAACAAGAAAAAAATAAATAAAATTAATTCTTGCCCGACTTCTTCTTCTCCAACAATAACTTTTTAAATATAATTTCCCCTGTATTTTCAGGATAAATAAAATAAACGCCCTTCTTTGGCGGACGTATTTTGAAATCTGAACCTTCTTTCTCAATAATTACAGGTTTTCCTGAAAAGTCATAAACCCGGAGACTGTCACTTTCACCGGATGAGGAAATAATATAACAGTCAGCTTGTTCTGTAATAGTAACATCTGCCGTTTTTTGATTTTCAATGTTTCCGGCAGAATCAGTTATTCCGATATTCTGAAGTATGAAAGCAAAGCCTCCTCTTGAAACATTGGCGGCAAAATCAAAATCAATATTATCAGGATTGTCAGTATTGTCATATACTGTGTGAAAATACGGGTCTTTCTCATAATCCGACTCCAGGTTCATAACAGCAGGAATTCGTCTTGAAGCAAAAGTGTAATGGTCGGAATAAATCATTACACCTTTGTTTTTTAAACTTATTTCATGAATATAGGTGCTGAAAGTGTTAATATACTCAAGAGCAAACTTCTTGTGTGATGAATTTCCAGTGCACACCCATAATAATGGCTTTCCCGATAAAGTATCCTGAGGGTTACCAATCATATCAAAGTTGATATCTGCATAAACATCCTTCTTGCATATTTTCCCGCCTTTACCAATATTAATCCAATCGGTTGACTGGTTAAAGTCAACAAATTCAGAATACCATTGATTTGAACCAGCAGGGTAGCCACTATACATAAATTCTTCTATGTCCCAGGCAGTAAACAGAACTGATCTTTCTGTTTGTATTTTTGATAAAATACGGGCAATTTCAAGCATGGCAGCCATTCCGGTACCATTGTCATTGGCTCCTGGAGCAATTTTAAGTGTATCTTTTAATTCGCGGCTGTTGCATGCATCATAATGGGCACTTATAACAATAATACCTTTCCATGGATAAATACCTTCCTTATATGCAATTACATTTGAAAGACCTGAATAATCTTCAATAGTACAATCATGGCGATAGACGTTTGCTTCACCAAAATAATTTTCGAAAGTTTTGAAGATATAATCGCGGCAGGCATCATGGTCGTCGCTTTGAGCAAGAGTGTTGGTGACTTCTTTAAAAGAAGAGCTATCTGTTTTTAAATGTTTGAAATGAGACTTGTAGGATTCAATGCTTATAAGATTAATAAGGCTGTCGATGGTGGGGTTAACAGGTTGGGCTACCAATAAACCAAAGGGTATTATCAGTATAAGGAATAAAACAGAAAATTTGCGATAAAAATGCATTATCAAAAATTTAAAATCAAAATAAATAAAATTTTCATTAACATATAACATAATGGATTTAATTTTTAACAGTAATACCCGAAACAGGATTAACAGAATCACTTTTTAAATCGGATATTATTAAGAAGAGATACTTTAGCACTTTTTAAAATAAACGGGTGAAGGGATTAATCAATATTGATTATTTTTGCCAAAAATTAAAGAAATGAATTCAGAACAATTATTCGAACAGATAAGAAAGAAAAGGAGTTTCCTTTGCATAGGACTTGACACTGATATACAAAAGATTCCGCAGCATTTGCTTGATACATCCGACCCTATATTTGCATTCAACAAAGAGATAATAGATTACACCCATGATCTGGCCGTAGCCTACAAGCCAAATCTGGCATTTTATGAATCGCTTGGTGCAGAAGGACTTGTCAGTCTTGATAAAACAGTGAAATACATCAGGGAAAAAGATCCTGAAATCTTCATTATTGCCGATGCCAAAAGGGGTGATATAGGAAACACTTCAAACCTTTATGCCCGGGCTTTCTTCGATCATTTTGACTTTGATGCAGTTACAGTGGCTCCATATATGGGAGAAGACTCAGTAAAACCATTTATGACCTACCTCGACAGATGGGTTATCATCCTTGCGCTCACATCAAACAAAGGGGCTTTCGACTTTCAGTTTATAAAAGACAGTGAAAGCGGGGATTTGCTTTTTGAGTCGGTATTAAAGAAATCGCAGAATTGGGGTACAACCGACAATATCATGTACGTTGTAGGAGCTACTAAAGCAGAGAATCTCAAAGAGATACGCGATATAGTACCTGATCATTTTCTGCTTGTTCCCGGAGTAGGAGCACAAGGGGGTAGTCTTCAGGAAGTAGCTGAATATGGGATGAATGACAAATGCGGATTACTGGTAAACTCTTCAAGAGCAATTATTTATGCTTCCAATGATGAAAATTTTGCAAAAGAAGCAAGGGTGCAGGCTGAAATAGTTCAGGTGGAAATGGAAGAGTTGCTGTTGGAGGCAGATTTGCTTTAAAAAAGGAATCAGGCAATTCAGGATCAAAAACACTTATATCCATAAAATTTTAGAATACTTAAATAAATCTCAGAATAAAAAGATATTCTGAGATTTATATTTTTGGGAAAACTTTCCCAATGACTGAAGAATTTCTGCAATACATCTGGAAATATTCTCTTTATTCCAATGAAAAGATGTTTACCGTTGAAGGTGAACAAATTGAAGTAATAAATCCGGGCGAATGGAATAAAGATTCGGGTCCCGACTTTTTCAATGCAACAATAAATATTGGTACTACTCTTTGGGCGGGCAATGTAGAAGTACATTTGAAATCGTCTGACTGGTACATTCACGGACATCATAATGACAAAGCTTATAACAATGTAATACTGCATGTTGTACTTGAAAACGATGCAGATATAAAACAAGATACACGGGAAGTCATTCCGGTATTCATTCCACACATACGAGAAGAAACGATTGAAAAATACAACAACCTGATAAATAAAAAATCGTGGCCTTCATGTTCAGAAAGCACAAAACTGATAAACAGGATATACCTTCTCAGTGAGCTGGATTCACTTGCAGTAGAAAGAATAATTTATAAGACAGGTCAGATAAATAAATTGCTGGAAGACAACAAGAACAACTGGGAAGAAGCATTTTACCGGCACTTGGCGAGGAGTTTTGGTTTTCTGGCTAATGCATTACCATTTGAAATGACAGTCAGGTCGTTGCCCTTTAATATAGTAGCAAAGCACAGGAATAATCTCTTTCAGATGGAAGCCTTGTTTTTCGGGCAGTCGGGTTTACTAAACGAGCAGCTGCTTGGGGATGATTATTTTTTAAATTTAAGGGAAGAATATTCATTCCTCAGATCTAAGTATGGACTAAGAGGAATAGAAGGGCATATCTGGAAATTTATGCGGATGAGGCCGATAAACTTTCCGACAATAAGGCTTGCGCAGTTTGCATCCTTATTGACAAAGTCAGAATCATTGCTATCGGAAATATTAAAAACAAAAGAATTAAGTGACATCATCCAATTGTTTGATGTAAAGGCATCTGACTATTGGGATACCCATTATCACTTCAACAACACTTCAAGAAAAGCAGTTAAACATTTAGGAGAATCAGCAATACATATATTACTGATTAACACGGTTGTACCATTTATTTTCATTTATGGTGAAAAGAATGGCAAGAACAATTTAAAGCAAAGGGCAATAGACATCTTAAGTAACCTTCCACCTGAGTCGAACAATATAATAACGGGATGGTCGGAAGCAGGAATAGATGCGCAGCATGCATCCGACAGTCAGGCTTTAATCCATTTAAAGAAAAACTATTGTGACAAGAAGAAGTGTTTGTATTGTCAGATTGGGATGAGGGTGATATGCAGCTAATCAAACGTTCATTGTCTGAAATGATTCATTCAGAGGTTAAAACCTGCCATTCATTAAAATATTTTTTAAAAACATTTATGTTGTTTAACTTAGTGGAACATTTAATAAACTATTTTATTAACCTCAAAAAAATCTTATGAAAAAATTAATCAATTGGGAACCTTCCCACAAACAAACAAACAAACAAACCTTAAGATCGTCTATTCTGATAATGTCGCTTGTTCTGGTTTGTAGCTTCTCAAATGCACAGATAAGTGTAAATTCATCCGGTAATGTAAAATTAGCCGGTGATTTAAATGTTGATAAAACAACTCCAAACACAAGTTGGTTGTATCCCGATGAAACTGAAAGAGCATCCTTAGGAATATCAAACAGAAAATTTCTTAATTGTTATTCTAAAAACGTATACGCTACTAATATAAATGCGACAACAATTGATGCAATAACTTATAAAGCAAATGTCACTTTCAGGGCTACTGATGCAATAACAATCAGTAGTGACTTCACTCTACCTTTAGGCAGCAGCTTAAATTTGATTACACACCCTTGTCCTCAATAACATAAAAACATTTAAAATTATGAAATTTAAAATATACATGCTATTCTTAATGATAATAATAGCAACATTAAATATTAATGCTCAGGAACAATCAATAATATTTAATGACTATGTTCCGGACATTACATTAGATGACCACCTTAAAGATACTTTAAAGATTGATCTTAACTATGATTCTGTCAATGATGTTGTGTTTTATCTAATGTATCCCTCATACGGTAGAGTTTTAATTATTGAACCATTACATAATGACTGTCTTATTACTATCAATAACTGGAATACTTCTGACACTTTAAATAAAGCATTAGATTGGATTTCGAAAAGATGGTTTTTTCAATGGGAACCTAATGGCGGAGAAATAGGAATTAAATTAAAATTAAATGGACAAAATTATTATGGTTGGATAAAAGCTTATTATAAGAATTTTGAGTTAGAAACTTTTTGGTATGTCGACAAAT
>CAYUEI010000222.1:0-4937 GCA_964443445.1 uncultured Prolixibacteraceae bacterium
AAATATATCCAAATATCTTAATGTTTATATTTGAATATTAATGTAAATTCATAACTTTATCTTATCCGAATAATTTAATATAAATTGCCATGAAAAAGGGTGTCATTTCAATGATTGTCTTAATGTGTGTATTTTCCATTGTAAATGGGCAGGATACTATTCAGGGGTTCATTTTCCCTAAGGATGGATCGGTAATCTGGCAACATGAGTTTACAACACATGAGAGCATGGATGATTTATTCAGTTCAGTAATTGAGAATAGGGCAGTGACAGAATATGAAATCTTTGGAAATCATTTATCAGGTATTATGCCTCAGATATCGGCAAGATATGAGTTAGCCGGTTTTAAAAAGATTAAAACACCAAATTTTATTTTGGCTTATGACTGCACAGCGAATGTTCTGATTCAATATAAACCCGGAAAATACAGGGTCACACTACATCGTATAAGGATGGTTAATAATGGTTCTGATTACAGTTTCACAAATCCGGTAAACCTATTGGAAGATTATGCATTGAACAAAAAGGGTGTTTCTAAGGCTTTCAGAAAGTCGTCCGCTTATATTTTGAACAGCACTTTTGTAGATTATTTCAGCAATATCAGGTTGATTAATGATGAGTGGTAAGAAAATCAGGCTCTTTCATAGAGAAAATAGACTTAAATTGCCTTAAATTACCAACTAAATATTTGAAATTGAATTTTATTGACCTCTAATTCTAACACCATGAAAAAATTATTTATCCTTCTGATATTTATCAATATCACGCTGTCAGCGGCATATTCACAGGTGAATCTGACTATTAATGTCAGTAATGCCGGTGAGTTATCTTCACTACTTACAGCCGGTCAAAAAAGCACAGTAACTAATTTAAAAATTACGGGGAATATTGATGCCCGTGATTTTAAAACTATGCGTGATAACATGCCTTTGCTTTCAGTTGTGGATTTAAGCGGGGCAACAATCAAAGCATATTCCGGTTCAGCAGGAACATACCAATACGATACGAATTTTGCTGATAACCAGATTCCTGAAAGATCATTCTGTTATGAGTCAGGATATGGAAAATTGACAATTACAGCTGTTACCCTGCCTCCGTCAATAACTTCAATTGGTATGTTTGCCTTTCGCGGTACGAAAGGCTTGGTCAATATTACTATACCTTCCTCTGTTTCTTATATTGCGAAATATGCTTTTGTTGAAACTCCGGCTATAATGTACGTTGAGCCCGGTAATCAATATTATTCAAGTCTTGATGGGGTGTTATTCAATAAAGAGAAAACACTTTTAATTCAAGCTCCTACATCAAAAACAGGAAGTTATAGCATTCCCTCAAGTGTATTGACAATAGGTCAATCAGCATTTTCAATGTGTGAAAAACTGACTTCTATTGTTTTCAATAATGCACTTATTACTATTGAAGATTATGCTTTTAATGACTGCTATGGTTTGACATCTCTCAGCCTGCCCTCAAAGCTGGAAACAATAAAGGCGAGTGGGTTTACTTTTTGCAAAAATTTGACATCAATTACAATACCTGCATCTGTAAAAACAATTGGCGAAAGCACATTTACTTTATGTCCGGGTAATGTAACTGTTGATGCTGGAAATTCATATTTTTCAAGCTCTGATGGAGTATTATATAATAAAAACAAAACTGTTTTAATTCATTATCCACTTAGTAAAAATGGAAGCTTTGTAATCCCTAATACTGTTACTGAAATTGGATACGAGGCTTTTTATTCCTGTGAGAATCTCACAGGAATTACTTTTCCTGCAGGATTAAAACACATTCGCGATAGAGCATTTATGTTTTGTGAATCTATACCTGTGGCCGATTTGCCGAAAGGTATTCTAACTGTTGGATTTCAGTCGTTTGAGCAGTGCTATGCACTAACATCGTTTGTTTTTCCTGAGGGTATTGAGAAAATTAGTTCCAATGTACTTTATCATAATACAGGATTGAAATCTATAACTCTTCCATCGTCAATAACTTTCATAGGTGATCAGGCTTTTGAAAATTGCTTAAAACTTACTTCTCTGACGGTATATAAAACTTCACCCGTTGATCTGACTGATGAATGGGAATCTGAAGACGTATTCCTATATATTCCAAAGGATAAATGTACTCTTTATGTTCCTTTTGGTTCAAAACCAGCTTATTCCAAAGCTTATCAATGGAAGGATTTTACAAACATTACTGAAATGCCGGGAATTTTCCCTTCTACTTTAACAGTGAAATTTAATAATAAAGCAGCTCAAAAAAAGATTTATGTTGCCTCAAGTGCTGCATGGACTGCAGTTTCAGATAAAGCATGGCTGAAAATAAGTCCACCATCTAAAAACACCAGCGATTCTATCAGTTTTACTGTTGATGAAAACCCGGGGGCAATTAGATCAGCTAAGGTTACGTTCAGCTCATCAGGTCAAACAGATAAAATTGTTGAGGTTTTCCAATATGGTTTTGCTGAATACACTGTTACTGCAGGGGGACTAAAAGGTATTATTGGAAGCAGCTTATCTGAAATATCAAAACTCAAAGTTTCAGGAACAATAGATGCCAGAGATTTCAAAACGTTAAGAGATGATATGCCTTTTTTATCTAGTGTTGATTTAAGCAATGTGATTGTGGTTGCATATTCAGGAAAAGAAGGTACTTACGGTGATGAATATTATGAGTATGCTGCAAATCAAATACCAATTGATGCATTTAAGGATAAATCCTATACTTTGAGTAATAAATTTGAATCAATTATTCTTCCTTTGTCAATTAATTCAATTGATAATTCAAGTTTTTATAATTGCGGTGGACTGACTTCTATGTCAATCCCGGCTTCTGTTACTTCTCTTGGGTATTACTCGTTTTATAATTGCGTTAAGTTGACTTCTTTGACGAGCAACTCTGTAAAGCCAATTGCATTAGGAAGTTATTCAAGCCCTTTTGAAGGGATTGATAAAACAAAATGCACACTATATGTTCCTTTTGGCTCTAAAGCTTTATATCAGACTGCAGAGCAATGGAAAGATTTTACAAAGATTGTTGAAATACCGGGCATGTTCCCTTCTGAAACATCACTAATATTTGGTGGTTCAGCTGAAACAAAAATAGTCTCAGTTGCTTCAACAGTTGCCTGGACTTCACAGTCTGATAATAGCTGGCTGACGATCAATCCTTCATCCGGCGGTGCGGGAATTACACAAGTTTCAATTATTGTTACTAAAAATCCTACGGATGCTTCACGTAAGGCAAAAGCAACTTTTAAGGCTAGTGGTTTTGATAACAAAGTTGTTGAAGTAACTCAGTTTAATGCTGTTACTGTTGTTGCGGGAGAACTTAAAAATATCCTTGGAAGTCAGGCTGGAGCTATGACATCACTTAAACTTATTGGCACTATCGATGCAAGAGATTTTAAAACTATGAGGGATGATATGCCTTTGCTTACTGAAATTGATTTAAGCGAGGTAACAATACTTAGTTATAAAGGGGAAGGAGGCCCAAGTCCATATAGCAGTTCTACAACTTCTTATTCTGCTAACTCAATTCCCACTTACGCTTTCAGCTATGTACACACCGACGGTAGAGAGTCAATACTTGAATCGATAATACTTCCAGTTTCAATAACAAGTATCTCATCAGGTGTTTTTATTAACTGCGAAAAACTAAAATCGATTATAATTCCACCCTTAGTGAGAACGATTGACATAGAAGCGTTTAAGAATTGCGAATCAATGAACTTTGCAACAATTCCTGCTTCTGTCATTTCTATAGGGGAAAAGGTTTTTGATAATAGTCCATGCGTTATTACAGTAGAGACAGAAAATATGAATTATTGCAGTGCTGACGGAGTTTTATTCAACAAGGATAAAACCAGACTTCTCCATGCCCCAACTTCATTAACAGGTAATTATAGTGTTCCTCAATCGGTAACTTTAATTGGCGACTTTGCCTTTTATAATTGTAATCTAATAACATCACTGACTCTTCCTGAAAATTTAGAAACACTAGCTCTGAGCTCTTTTACCAACTGTTCGGGATTAACTTCTATAACCCTTCCTGCAGCTGTTAAGTTCATTGGACACTTTGCTCTTCAGGGTTGTAAAAAACTTTCTTCTCTGAATGTCAAAGGTTCATTGCCTGTTGATTTAATAAAGTCGTTTGATACATTTGGAAGCATAAACACCCAAACATGTAAGCTAAATGTCCCTTACGGAACTGCAGCTGCTTACCGCAATGCCGAACAATGGAAGGATTTCCAAAATATTGTTGAAGAAACTTCAGGGTTTAGTATTGATGCCCGCTCGTTAACTATACCTGCTGCCGGGGGAGAAGTTACTGTTAATATTAAGGCTAATGTTCAGTGGACAGCTTCTTCTGAAGTAAATTGGCTCACGTTTAGCCCAGCTACAGGTTCAGGAAATGGTTCTTTTAAAATCAAAGCTACCGCAAATCCGGGTTATTCGAGAATTGCAAGAGTTATTGTTTCTTCTTCCGGACAAAGTAATCAGGTAATTGATGTTGTTCAGAACTCCGGATTGCCCGCATTGGTTTTAGCTATAAAAAATGATGGCTCAGAAACGGTAATTAGCGACAATCTTACAAATATTATGACGACTGACAAATGGGGATATTTTATGATTAAACCTGCTCAAAGCGGACTTTATACTTTTTCTACTATTTCAGGAACCGATACCTATGGAATTCTTTATGATAATTCTTACAAACTTCTGAATAACAGAGATAACTTCGTATTTGATGATCTTGAATTTTCATATTACTTGAATCAGGATAAACACTATTATTTTGTAATTAGAAACTTTGATGGCACTAATGTTGAAGTTTTAATGAATATTTCAGGGGGAAGCCTTTTGAAAATGTGGTCAGATAAGACAGAACTCGCTTTTCCTGCAAAAGCAAGTGCTGATACTATTTCAGTGATT
>CAYUEI010000223.1:0-4928 GCA_964443445.1 uncultured Prolixibacteraceae bacterium
TTGGTAATGGTTTCACCTTCCGATTCTATACTTATTTCAGGTGGCAGCGAAGAAAGAAGAAAATTCATGGATGGGGTAATATCCCAATATGATCACGGATATCTTGATTCATTGATTAAATATAACAGAGCTCTTCTTCAAAGAAATAACCTGCTTAAGAAGTTTGCTGAGTCGAAGAGTTTTGATGAAGAAACACTTTCAATATACGATGAGCAATTATACACATTCGGGAAGATTATTTATCAGAAGAGAAGAGAATTTATTGATAGCATAATACCGGTTTTCCAATATTTCTATGAATTTGTATCCGGGGGAAAAGAAAAGGTGGCACTGGACTACAGCTCGTCGCTTTCAAAAGATGATTTTAAGGATCAGCTATTTGAAAGCAGAGAAAAGGACAGAGTAACACTTTTTTCGAATATCGGG
Organism: uncultured Prolixibacteraceae bacterium; assembly: GCA_964443445.1. Lineage (GTDB taxonomy): Bacteria > Bacteroidota > Bacteroidia > Bacteroidales > Prolixibacteraceae > CAYMTR01. The sequence goes on from CAYUEI010000223.1 coordinate 427, forward strand.
ATACATAAAGATGATCTGGATTTGATATTTGACGGGTTTCCTATTAAAAAGATCGGATCGCAAGGGCAAAACAAAACATATCTGATATCATTGAAGTTTGCTCAGTTTGAATTTATTAAGAATGCGAGCGGGATAAAGCCAATTCTTCTTCTGGATGATATTTTTGATAAACTTGATTCAAACAGGGTAGGAAAAATAATTGAACTTGTATTGCAGGACAGGTTTGGACAGATTTTTATCACCGACACTAACCGAAAGCATCTTGAAGATATTGTTATTCAAATGAATTCGGAACATTTGATTTTCATGATTGCCAATGGTAATGTAATTGAATGATGAGAAGGAAAGAAACACAAAGGATAAGTGATGTTTTGAAGGAGTTTACTCGAAGCAGCAAAATGAGGAGCAGACTTCAGGAAACACAATTGATGGAAAATTGGGGGAGAACCCTTGGACCGGTTATTGCCGGTGCAACAGGTAAAATATATATTAAAGACCGCACTCTTTTTGTTAATATTGAGTCGGCTGTTATTAAAAATGAATTATTCATGATAAGAACTCAAATCAGGGATGCATTAAACAAAAGTGTGGGTGAATCAATTATTGATAACATTATTTTCAGATAGGTAGAAAAGATGAAAAAATTATTGATATTATTTTTAATGTTAATGCTTGTTTCAGTAAGCTTTGGAAAGACAATAAGGAAAACTTCAAATCTGAAGAATTATGCATGGAATTATGCAATCTTGCTCGATGGGGAAATGATAAATTCCAAAAGTGACCTTGATAAACAAATAAACATCCTATTTGATGTTTCCTATTTTGATGAAATTGACAGAGTGATGAAAAGCAGCGCTTCACTCATTTCTACAATCAATTTAACAAACAGACGTTCAAATATGGCATTACTATCATTGCCGGGAGTAGCAAATGTTTTCGATGTATGGCTTAACGGAAAAAAACTTAAGAATTTACAGGAAGATGATAATTTTGTAGCTGATATAAGCCAGTACCTGAATCAGAAGCAAGCTATTCTTGTATTAAAATTCAAGAAAGATTATGGTTTTTTGTATGATTTAAAGTCATCTGATTTAATTTCGATGGTTGATAATTTTAAGATTCATTATTTATCAGGAGTATTTGTGCAAAGATTTGAAGTAAAAAAAGATACATATTTCAAAAGTTATCTTATTGAAGCACATTTGAATAATTTTTCAGGGAAAGATGTAGATGGAAAGCTGTATGCCAGATTCCTTGACAAGAATACATTTCAGGTTCTTTTTGAAAATGAAAATTGTGCGTTCACCCGAAGCGGGGATGAAATGATTATAGATGTCATTTTCCCTGAGATGGGCAATTCCCTGAAGCCTGGACAGTATATTGCTGAAGTTGAATTGGTTGATAAAGAAAATAACGAAAATACAGTTGACATTTTGTCATTGCTGGTAAGAATAACTGAATAGATGGTAAGAATAGGAAAAATAAGCACACTTGAAATATTGAAGTTTGCTGAACAAGGGGCATATCTTGACGGAGGTCCGTACGGAGAAATACTAATGCCCAGAAGATATGTGTCTGAGGATTGTGTTGAAGGTGACGATGTAGATGTTTTTGTCTACTATGATTCGGAGGACAGAATTGTAGCTTCGACAGACGTTCCGTTTGCTATGGTAGATGAATTTGCTTATTTGAAAGTCGTTGCTGTAACTTCTGTTGGTGCTTTCCTCGACTGGGGTTTGCCAAAAGATTTACTTGTTCCTTTTCGTGAGCAAACAGTAAAGATGGAAGATGGCAAATCTTATTTGGTCAGGATTTATGTTGATGATAAGACAGGCAGAATAGTAGCTTCTGCTAAATTCAACAAATTCTTAAGCAAAGAGATTCCTGAATTTAAAGAGGGAGATAAAGTTGATTTGCTTATTGCAGGGAAGACAGATTTAGGTTATAATGCCATAATTAACCAGACACATATAGGGATACTTTATTTCAATGAAGTGTTTAAACAAATTAGGGTAGGAGACAAAACTGAAGGTTTTATTAAGAAAATCAGGGAAGACGGAAAAATAGATTTAAGTCTCGAAAAGCAGGGTTATTCAAAAGTAGACCCCGTTTCAGAAGAGATACTGGAGAAGTTAAGGTTGGCAGGAGGTTATCTTAAAGTATCAGATAAGACAGATCCTGCGGTAATCAGTTCAATGCTGGGTATAAGTAAAAAGACATTCAAGAAGGCCATTGGGGCATTATATAAGGTTAAGCTTATAAACATTGAAGAAGAAGGAATCAGATTAAACTCTTAATAGAATAATTCAAGCAATTTAATTTGTAGTTAAAAAAACCTTTTGAATTTCAGAATTTCTGCTATACATTTCGGTGTTTTAATTTGAAGTATTAGATGATTATAAATATAAGGAAATCAACAATTAATGATTTCGATTTTTTAGTAGAAACAGAACAAGCATGTTTCCCCAAATTTCAACAAAGCTCCCTTCGGACGCTAAAGCTTAGCCTGACAAGTGAAAATCAGGAGGTATGGATCGCTGAAGCTAAGTCAGGTAAGAATAATGTACCTATTGGTGCATTGGTGCTTCATATAAACTCAAGAACTTTAAGAGTTTATTCAATTGCTGTTTTAAAAAAGTATCAGGGGAAAGGCATAGGTAATAAGCTTATTATTCATGCATGCAACCTGGCATTGGCAAGGAGAAATGAAAGGATCTCCTTAGAAGCCAGGGCTAACGATGAGAAGCTTATACAATGGTATGAAAAAGCAGGCTTTATTAAAACAAAGCTATTGCCCGATTACTATAAAAAAGGTGAGTCGGCTTTTCGATTGGTTTTTAAAGTTTCAAGGAAAAAGGTAAGCGATGCAATTACAAACCTTATTGTCGTTGACAAACCTTCCCAATGGAACCTTCCGGCAGATGGGGTTAAAATTATTTCTTCAAAAAAATATATATCCGACATTGAATATCAAACCCTTAAAAATATCAGGGTTTTTAACTTATGTAACTCTTACAGATATCAAAGCATAGGTTATTATGTTTCACTTCTGGCTTCAGCAAGAGAGCACAGGGCTATACCAAGTGTTACAACAATCAGGGATTTTAAAAACCTTTCAGTTATCAGGTCAATAGCAAATGACGTTGATGAAATAATGCAAAGTGCATTAGAGAAGATATCAGATAATAAATTCACTCTGAATATTTATTTTGGACATACAACAGAGTCGTCGTTGAGGCAACTTGGCAGCAAGTTATACCAGTTGTTTGAAACACCTTTGTTGCAAGTTCAATTCAGCAAGACTGACAAGTGGCTTGTTCAACGTGTTCAGCCGATCTCTTTGAAAAAGCTTGAAAGCGGAGATATGGAAAAGATACAGATGTATGCTTCAAATTACTTTTCAAAGAAGAGGTTTCAAAAGCCAAGGTTGAAGCATTATAAATATGACCTGGCAATTTTGATAAATCCGGAAGAGATAAATGCACCTTCAAATCCAACAGCACTCAGAAACTTTAAGGAGGCAGCCAATAAGATTGGTTTTTATGTTGATTTTATTACCAAAGATGACTACGAGGATATACTTGAATATGATGCATTGTTTATCAGGGAAACAACAAACGTTAATGATCATACCTATGAATTTTCAAGAAGGGCGTATGCTGAAGGTCTTGTGGTACTAGATGATCCTTGGTCAATATTAAGGTGTTCAAATAAAATATTCCAGACTGAAAGGATGATTCAAAACAGGGTTCTTATTCCTCAAACCCTAATCCTGACGAAAGATAATATAAAGAAGCAATTGATTGATAAACTGAATTTCCCGATGGTATTGAAGCAACCCGACAGTTCATTTTCGATTGGTGTTGTTAAAGTTGATAATGCGGATGCCCTGATCGAATCGGCAAATAATCTTTTTAAGAAGTCTGAACTTATAATTGCGCAGGAGTTTCTTTATTCTGAATACGACTGGAGAATAGGAGTTTTGGATGAAATACCCTTATTTGCATGTAAGTATTTTATGGCCAGAGATCATTGGCAAATATACAACTGGAAAGTTTCCAAAGAAGATGAATCAGGCGATTCAGAGACATTGCCTGTTGAACAAGTACCTGAACAAGTAATAAAAGCTGCTGTCAAGGCCGCTTCATTAATGGGGGATGGTTTTTATGGAGTTGACCTTAAGATGGTTGGGGATAAGGTTTACGTTATTGAAGTCAATGATAATCCGAATATTGATGCCGGAATTGAAGACCTGGTAATTAAAAGTGAACTTTACGAAAGGATAATGCAATCCTTTTATAACCGTATAGAACTAAGCAGGAATATGACCAGATTTGTAGCTGTAGCTCCGGATTAAAATAAAAATAATAAATCTGCATAGACGATTTCATCAATCCGAGCATTGTGAAATACCCTTTACCATTAAGTTTTATTTGATTTTGAGAAAGTTATAAGTGGTAGTTTGTATTATTAGTACTAATAAAACTTTCTTCATGGCTAAA
>CAYUEI010000224.1:0-4889 GCA_964443445.1 uncultured Prolixibacteraceae bacterium
TTGATGGTATTCTGTCTGTTGTCCCTTATTATAATAAACCTTCTCAGGAAGGTGTTTATCGCCATTTTATGGCCATCGCAGAAGTTTGCCCTGTCCCGGTTATTCTTTATAATGTTCCTTCACGCTGCGGTATCAATATGACTGCCGAAACTACCTTAAGACTGGCCAATAGTTCCGATAAGTTTATGGCAATCAAAGAGGCTTCGGGTAATCTCGACCAGATAAATAAAATTATTGCTGAAGCTCCTGCCGGATTTGGCGTTATCTCAGGCGATGATTCCCTTATTTATGATGTTTGTAACAATGGCGGTGATGGCGTTATTTCTGTTATGGCCAATGCTCTTCCTTCTGAAACTGTTGAACTTACAAATCTTAGCCTTAAAAAAGATCCTAATGCTAAAGCTCTGCAATTAAAATATGCTGAGCTTATCAGATTGCTATTTGTTGAAGGTAATCCTTGTGGTGTTAAATCTATTCTTGGCAAGAAAGGCTTGATTGACAACGTACTCAGATTGCCTATGTGCCCTGTTAGTGAAGATACTTCAATGAAAATTTCCGAAGAACTTAGTAAGCTTTAAAATGGCTATTGACTTTAGTAAAATACCATCTCCTTGTTTCGTAATTGACGAACATCTGCTTGAAAAAAACCTTCAGCTTATTGCTTCTGTAAAGGAAAAAGCAGGTGTTGAAATTATCCTTGCCCTTAAAGGTTTTGCTATGTGGAGTATGTTCCCGATTATCATAAAGTATTTCGGATCTACTACTGCCAGCTCTTTAAATGAAGCCCGACTTGCAAAAGAGGAGTTTAGAACCCCCGCACATACTTACGCTCCGGCTTATACTGATGAAGATTTCCCCGGAATACTTGACTGCTCAAGCCACATTACTTTCAACTCTTTATCGCAATACTCCCGTTTCTATCCAATGATAAAAGAATCAGGGAAGAATGTTTCTTTGGGATTGAGAGTTAACCCTGAATATTCTGAAGTACAAACCGATTTGTATAATCCCTGTGCTCCGGGATCACGACTTGGCGTTGTTGCTGATCAACTGCCCGATCAACTGCCGGAAGGTATTGAAGGCCTTCATTTTCACACTTTATGCGAGTCTAAATCATTTGATCTGGAGAAAACCCTCAAAGCTTTTGAAAATAAATTCAGTAAATACTTTCCACAAATAAAATGGGTAAATATGGGGGGTGGCCACCTGATGACCCACAAAGATTATGATCCCGGACATCTTATTGAAATACTTAAGGATTTCAGAAAACGAACCGGTCTTGATGTTATCCTTGAACCCGGTAGTGCATTTGCCTGGGAAACAGGATATCTGCTTTCTACTGTAATTGATGTCGTTGAAAACAAGGGTATTAAAACTGCAATCCTCGACGTTTCTTTTGCTGCCCACATGCCCGATTGTCTTGAAATGCCTTACAAACCAAAGATTGTTGGAAGCTATTTCGAACCGATAAATGAAAAACCAACTTACAGGATGGGAGGCAATTCCTGCCTTTCAGGCGATTTTGTAGGCAACTGGTCTTTTGACAATGAATTGAAACCAGGAGATAAGATCATCTTTGAAGATATGATTCACTACACCATGGTTAAAACAACCTTTTTCAATGGAGTAAACCACCCTTCAATTGGCAGCTGGAACGATAACACCGGCTTCAGACTAATAAGGAAATTTGGATACAACGACTTCAAAAACAAGCTTTCTTAAAAATATTAAGTTTTACATTTAGCTTCATTTCATTAGTTATCAGATAATTACAATATTATTTGCATAATAATATTATTTTTCATATAATTGTTTATTGTTACTTTCTTGATCCCAATATTATGAAACGAATAATAACTACAATTCTGATAATCTTCTTGTTAGTTACGATTTTTGCATCAAAAACCAACGCTCAAAAAAACACAAGTAGCATTATAGTTAGCGGAATGATGACCCGTTTTGAACCAAATATTGGTGAAAATATGCTAGAGCCAGATTCATACAATGATCTGGTTGATCCGGGAGTTGAATTATTATATCAATTCAGCTTTTCTCCAAAATTCAGCTTAAGTACCGGAGTAAATTATCAGTTTGGAAGAACTTCTTCTACTACAAATTTTACTATAGACAGGTTTAGATTTGGGGAAACAAGTATTCCTTTAATCTTCAAGGCTACCATAATTTCTGAACGTAATCATTCATTATTTATTTCAGCAGGTTTTTCTTTCGGAAAGTTAATTCACTTAAGCTGGGAAAGACCTGGTAGTGGGTCAGGTTGGTTTAAATATATCTTTTTTGAAAGAGATGAATATTATTCAGAGAATTATTTTTTTAATGATATACTTTTCAATGTGGGTTATTCCTATAAGGTCTCTCCGAGAAACGAATTTGCTGTATCACCCTATATAAAATATCGGTTAATAGATAATTGGATGGGCAACTACAGGAAGAGTTATTATTATGGAATTCAAATAAGTTATCAACTTAATTTTATCAAACGATGAAAATTAAAAGATTATTACAATTGATGGTCATTGGGATTTTTATCTCAATATCAGGTTACCCTCAATCATATCCAAGAAATTGCAATTGGAACTACATGTTTACTCCTCTTTATGAAGAATTTGAAGACACATCTTTAAGTCCCCAATGGCATCCAACTATACATTATGCAAGAGAAATTGGATTTCTGGTTAATTCCCCTTCAACAATAAAAGTTGATACTATTTCTAAAAATTTACAATTAAGCATGTTGAACAGTCCAAACTATTTGGGTAGTGTATGGAGTGATTCATGTAATTGTTTTGTAATTAAAACTTATGATTATATTGGTGGGGAAATAAACTCAAACGAAGAGTTTTTGTATGGAATCTTCGAATGCAAGGCAATGTTTGCCCATAATAGTGGTTCAATGCCTGCTTTTTGGACTTTGGGAGGAAATGGTTTAACTTGCAGCTATGATAACGAAATTGATATAGCTGAATTAAAGTGCGATCATTCGAATCCAACTCTTGATAATGTAATCCATTATTATGAGCCAAATTCAGATTGTAGTTCAACAGTTAGAACTATGAAAGATATAAATCAAAATTCATTCAATTGGGACAATAATTTTCATATATTTAAGTGTATTTGGACTATCGATTCAATAAAATATTATGTCGATGGAGTCAGAACTCATTTTGTAAATAATACTGGACAAAATTGGTTCCCTCAGTATCCGCAGCGTATAATTTTAAGTCAACAAATTATTAAACCTAAAACTAACTCTGTTGTAGCTCCACAAACCTCATATTTTGATTATGTTAAGGTTAAACAATTTTTCCTGTCACCTGAAATTACTTGTCCAACCCTTATTTGTAATAATACGACTGCTAATTTGAGTGTAGATTCTCGGGCCACAAATATTACATGGACATTATCACCATCTAATAAATTCAGTGTGTCAAGTGGTTCAGGGTTAAGTGCAAATATAATTCCATCGGGAACGAGCTTTTCAGGAACAATCACATACTCATTTATGATGCCAAGTGTTCCAATTGGAGAAACTTTTACTGCCAGCAAATCATTTTGGGTAGGAAAACCTGCCAAACCTTCAAGTATAACTTTTGTTCCTTCAACTCCTGTTACAAATCAGATTGTTATAGGACTTGTAAGCTCACCTAATCCCGTAGAATCAAATGTACATTACAACTGGCGAAATACTCACACCTATATTGATCAAAATCCAAGTGGCTCAGAAGTCCAGTTCCAAACCTTAAATAGCCCTTTAGGTTATACTACTACTGTTTATGTAAGCGCAAGCAATGTATGTGGAACATCAGCTGAATTTTCAAAATTGCTTACTGTAAAAAAAGGTAGCGGAGGAGGAGCTGCTGCCGGAGCTAAGATAACTCCCAATCCTGCTTCATCGGAGGTTGAAATAGAAATTGCAGAAATGGAAACACCGAAAGGAGAAAACACTAACGGGGCAATTGTATCTGATGTCATCTATGATATTTTAATAACAGACTCTGAAGGAAATTCAAAATATAAGGGCAAAATGAAAGACAAACATTTAAAGTTGAATGTTTCAGGTTGGAAAAGAGGAATTTATAATGTGGTAATATCATATGGTGAAATTACGATATTCGAAAAATTTATTGTTGAATAATTAGTTTATTTTTGTTAGTGTAATATCTTTTCATTTACTTATTATGTCATAAAACCCCATATTATGAAACGAATAATTAAACTTACCATATTCCTATTATTAGTTTTCGATATAAACTCATATTCACAGGATTCGAGATTTCATATATCTTACAATTTGAATTTCGGATATTTTTATAGACTAAGTGATAACTATATAACTCCAATCCTGGGAGTAGAATCAGGATTATGGTTTGATATCATGAAAAATGTTTCTCTGGGTACAGGATTATATTTTCAAAAATATTTATTTTCTGAAGGGTCGTCTATTCAAGATTATTGGGAATTATCAACTCCTTTTTTAGCTAAGTTTTCTACTTCCGGGGAAAAAATAAATTTTTTCGCGATTACGGGTATTTATCTTGGGAACATTTTTTATTCTAAAAGTACTATAGATAGATCAAAAGTGCAATGTTGCCCATTACTGTGGACTGAAGAAGAAATAATAATTCCAGATATTAAAGCAGATTTTGTATTATGTCCAGGTATTGAATATCAGGCAAATAATAATTTGGGAATTTCATTTTCCCCATTTATAAAATATAGGTTTTTAGATCCTTTTTTTAAAAGTAATCCTCTTTTTTATGGTTTAAAAATTGGGGCAAGGTTTTCTATTAAAGAGGATGAAGATTCGTTCAGGAATAACTTTTTATCTAAAACACATTTGATAGTTAGAGCAGGAATAAACCATTTTTCAT
>CAYUEI010000225.1:0-4889 GCA_964443445.1 uncultured Prolixibacteraceae bacterium
GATTATGAATCATGCGCTCTAACCAGCTGAGCTACCTCGCCATGATTCTTGCCTCTTTATTTAAAGGCGGTGCAAATATAGATTTTTTTTATTTTTCTCATACAATTATTTTGAGACTTTTTTTTAATTTCCATCTTTCCTGCATTTATTGGTAAATTAAAACTTAATTGATATATTGCACCTTCTTCAAACACCTAATTTTGATATGAGCAAAGAAAAAATTGAATTGGAATACATTATTAACTGTTCTCCTAAAGTGTTGTTTAACCGCCTAAGTACAGCTTCAGGACTGGCTGAATGGTTTGCTGATGATGTTTCAGTGAATGGTAAAAAATTCATTTTTTTCTGGGAAGGTGCTGAAAATGTAGCTGAACTAACTTTTATAAAGGAAAATCTAATTGTTCATTTTGAATGGGTGGAAGATAAAACTTACTTTGAATTCAAAATTACACGGGATGAACTTACAAGCGATGTTTCTCTAATAGTTGTTGATTTTGCTGAACCTGATGAAATTGATGATACCCGCTCTTTGTGGGAATCACTGATTGTTAAGCTTCGACACGTTGTTGGATCGTAATTGAACATCCTTATTCTAAAGTATCATCAAGTATCTTTATATTTTCTGACATAAAAAGATTTACAGGATAAACTGAAGGATTCCACCAGTCGCTGATGTCAATATCTGCTACTTCTTTAGCCAACCACCATGGTAAGCTGCTGCATATAAAGCTGTTTGGTGCATCCCACTTCGATGCAAAGGTTAAAAGCAAATTACAATATGGTTTTCCTAACTGCTCTTTTGCCAGAGCACACATTTTTTCATTGTCTAGCTCAGTCATTTTTTTATCCCATTTCCACTTTCCCTTTTCATCCTTGCTCTTTACCCATTCTACATCATAAATCTGTCCAATCATGGACAAACCATGCTTGTAACACCACGAACGACCGAGAAGCTCTTCATTCATGTCGTACCAGGTACTGGTACCTACCGTAATATTGCTTGAATCTCCTATTTCCTCAGTCAATTCTTCAGCATCCTTAGAAATAATAGCAGTATGCCCGACATCCCACCAATATTTTGCCGGATAGAATATCATCAGATATTTAGTTGTCCAGCCCCCGGGTAATGCAAGCAGTATCCTCCCTTTTTTAATGTTAGGTTTAAGCCTGTCAACAAATGTTTGAGGAGTTAATTCTATTGGAGTTGCCTGTATTACTGAAAAGCTTAAATATCTGTTTGCAATTATTGCTGCTTCAAAATCGTCATCACTGAATTCTGAAGTATATTCAGAAAGAATTTCATTGCTTTCTGATATTTCTTCTTCCTCCGCCTTATTCATTGCTGATACTATTTCCCTGAAAGGATCACTGACGGTAATGCTTGTTGCTTTGTCACTATTAAATACTTTTGAAAAAGCCTGATTCCTTTTTATCAATAGGCCTGAAGAAACATGCGATGGGTCACGGTTTAATTTTTCACTTAAATCTCTTGCTTCTCTTTGTTTCCAGGAGTTTAAAAACTCATTTCTTTCTTCAGAGTCAAGGTCGAAAAATGAAATCCTGTTGCCATTTTCATCCTGTATTTTTATCTTCTTTAATTTGTAAATGAAAGGATTATCTTTTTCAATCTTTGACGATTTATCTGTATTCTCCCAATTCTGATTAATAGAATACCATTTTGCTAAATTCGCTATATTACCAAAATACTCCTCTGCTTCAGGTAAGATTGAAGGCTTTTCTTTTTGGTTGCCAATCAGATTATCTTCACCCGAAACCAATGATTCAAATAATTCATCTGAGATGTTATTAACGTTGCAAGAATAAAGTGCAGTTATAGTTAAAAAGAGAATAAGCTTCTTAATCATAGATAGTATCTTTAATTGATTGCAATTATAACAATTTGAATTAGTTATTTAATATTTATTGATGATTTTCAGAATTGTTTTCTAAAAATTGCGGTTGATTTCCATAATCTCAAGATCTTTTATCTGTTTTCCTTCAATGGTAAATCTCAACAAGGTTTTCACTTTGTGAAATCCTGTGTTTCCAGCTGCCCCGGGATTGATATGCAGAAAATTAAGTTTTTTATCGTAGATGACTTTTAAAATGTGGGAGTGGCCGCTTATGAAAAGATCAGGTGGATCCTGAAATATACCCGGCTTTACACTCTGATCATATTTGCCCGGATAACCTCCGATATGAGTTATCCAGACCTTAACATCTTCACACCGGAATTTAAGATGCTTTTTGCATACCAGTCTTATTTCCTGACCATCTATATTTCCGTAAACCCCTTTCAAAGGCTTGAATCTTGTCAGCTCATCCAAAGTCTCAATATTCCCGAAATCACCGGCATGCCATATCTCATCACAGTCTTTGAAGAACTCATATAGTTTTGGTTCAAGAAAACAATGTGTATCTGAGAGTAAACCTATCTTTCTCATTTTTCGGGTATTTTTTATGTGATGATGTTAATTTCTTGAAAAAGGGTGACGTAAAATAAACTAAAAACATCCTTTTTTGAGTTATATTTTAGTAAATTCACAAACATAAAAAGTTATATTTTAATATTCAGAAATTTTAATTGCATCAGATGAAGAGATTGGTTATTGTTCGTCATGCTAAGACTGAACAGGGAGGGTATGACCACGATTATGATCGTGAACTTACTGAAAAGGGGAGAGATGACGCTCATAACATAGCTTTGGATCTTAAGAAAAAAGAAATTATTCCTGATTATATAATTGCCAGTCCGGCAGTTAGAGCGTATTCTACAGCCAGAATTTATGCTGAAGAACTAGGCTTCCCGAAGGATAAGATTATTCAGAAGAAAGGTTTGTATTTCGATTATACTACCCAGGACTTTATAGATCTTGTTCACGAGGTTTCTGATGATTATAATACCCTATTTGTTTTTGGACATAATCCCTTTATGTATTTTATTTCAGGGAATTTAAGTACTAACTTTCAGGGCGATATGCCAACCTGCTCTACAGTGGTTCTTGATTTTAATGTGAAAAGCTGGGCAGACATTGAAGCAAAACAAGGAACCCTTGTTTTACATCTTGTTCCGGGGGATTTCAGATAAAGAATTTGTATATTTTATTTTGCCTGTTTTTTATGGAAGCTTATTCCTTTATCAATCTGAAATACCTCTTTTGTTCTCCATTTTCAACATGAACAATATACACCCCTCTTTGAAATAATGAAATGTCGGTTTCAATGGTTTTTTTGCCTTCGAAATTAAACTTGCCGAGCAGAACCCCGTCAATTTTAAAAAGCTTAATAATGGTGTTGCTTTCCGATAATCCGGAGATTGTAATTTTATTCTTAACAGGGTTAGGATATACTTCTATCTTATCTTTAAAGGTCTCAATTTTATCTGACCCGTCTGTGCATAAAGAACAATGTTTAAAGCATACCGGGGCAAGCACAACGTTTTCCTTAGGCACTTCCACTATCCTGTTACCTTCCCAATCGGTTGAACATTCAGAGTCGGTAATTATTTCATATTTAGACCATTCAGAAGGGCCACCATTTACAAATTTATATGAGTATGTTTCCCCAATCTTGAGAAGCAATGCTACTGCAAATTTTTCACCATCAGTAGATGACATCTTTACTGCTTTCGAAGTATCCCATCCGAACATGCTGCCGTTGAGGTACACTCCGCTTGTGGAAACTGTCTCATTTTGCATGTCGACCATGAAAGTTACTGCTATTGAGTCTTTCACTGCTGATCCGCTACATGCTGCACAGCGGCTAAAGCAAACAACATCGAGCGTCAGATCTTCATCAGGAACCTCCACAAATCGGTCACCGGCATCTCCTCTGGTACATCCTGCGTCAGTAATAGTTTCATATTTAGACCATTCTCTTGGAAGTCCATTTACAAATTTATAGTCGTAACTTTCCCCTTTTTTCAAAGGAATCGATATTGAATAAATCGTGCTTTCAGCTAATTCTAACTTAGAATTCAAAGTAGGATTGTTGTTGTACATGCTTCCAGCCAAATGAACTCCACTTGAAGAAACTGTCTCTTTTTTCATATCGACCTGAAAAGTGACTATTACAGAATCTTGTAATGGAATATCGCTGCATAATGAGCACCTTTTAAAGCATACCGGAGCAAGCACAATGTTTTCCTCCGGAACCAATACTATCCTGTTACCTTCCCAATCGGTTGAACATTCAGAGTCGGTAATTATTTCATATTTAGACCATTCAGAAGGGCCACCATTTACAAATTTATATGAGTATGTTTCCCCAATCTTGAGAAGCAATGCTACTGCAAATTTTTCACCATCAGTAGATGACATCTTTACTGCTTTCGAAGTATCCCATCCGAACATGCTGCCGTTGAGGTACACTCCGCTTGTGGAAACTGTCTCATTTTGCATGTCGACCATGAAAGTTACTGCTATTGAGTCTTTCACTGCTGATCCGCTACATGCTGCACAGCGGCTAAAGCAAACGGCATCAAGCGTTAGGTCTTCATCGGGAACCTCCACAAAGCGGTCTCCTGCATCGCCCCTGATACATTCCTCGTCGGTAATAGTTTCATATTTAGACCATTCACCGGGAAGTCCATTAACAAATTTATAGTCGTAGCTTTCCCCTTTTTTCAAAGGAATTGATATTGAATAAATCGTTCCTTCGGTTAATTCTAACTTAGAATTCAAAGTTGGATTGTTGTTGTACATGCTTCCAGCCAAATGAACTCCGCTTGAAGAAACTGTCTCTTTTTTCATATCAACCTGAAAAGTTACAGTTGATGTTTCGGGCAGTTTGGGTTCAGTTATCCGAATATTGTCAAACCAAAACTTCATTCCTTCAAAGCCGTGAAACTCTGTAGTTATTTGAAAACTGCCGATTGCTTTCCAATCAAA
>CAYUEI010000226.1:0-4888 GCA_964443445.1 uncultured Prolixibacteraceae bacterium
GACAATTGATGTTTTTAATCATTATAGAAGGGTCAAGTTTAAGCCATGATATCATGTAAGGTTGAATTGATGGTCTGAAAAGTGCCATAAGGTCATTGGGTACATTCTTTACAGTGAATCCCGCTTTCAAACTGTCAAGTATTGTTACTGTCTGTTTGAAAAGCTTTGGGGGCAACTGTGGTTTAACTTGTTTTATAATTATTTCATCGGCCGGACATCCTATACCTGCCAGTGAGATGAAGCCATTAGCCTTTTGTTTCTGAAGAGCCATAATACCTAAAAGAGATCCTTCGCTGTGGCCAATTACAAATATTTCCTTAAATCCTTTCGACTTTCCGTATTCAATTAATACTTCAACATCTCCGTAAAACCTGTCGATCGTAAGTTCAGCTTCATCCATATTTGGATAAGCACTTTTAGCAATTCCTCTTTTATCAAACCTGAGAGTTGCAATGTTGTTGGCAATAAGTTCTTCAGAAAGATATTTCAAACTATTGTTTGTCATGACCGGGTTATTGCCGTTAAGGTCGGTAGGGCCGGATCCGGCAATTATAATTGCCAGAGGAGCAGTGCTTTGAGTTGAGGGGGTTGTAAGTACAGTGTGTAATTTTACTCCGGCAACTTCAAGATAAGTAGTGTCTGTGTTTTGGGAAAACAATCCCAGGGTGCATGTGAAAAGCACCATTCCAATAATAAATGTTTTCATAGTATTTAAAAGTTAAATTACTTAATATCAGGAAAATATATTTATAAGTTGATTTGAAATATAGCCTGTCGATATAGCTGAAACTATAAATACTACAATGAATATCAGGTTCAGCTTCATGCCTTTAAGATTGGATGATACCCTGAAAGCGTTGTACATTAGTGTAACCATCCAAACACTCAGTATTATTGTAAGAATTATAAAGAGAACCGCAGTAACTGATGTCATTGTTGATATTTCAACGGGGTCACCAATTTTAAGGTTTTTCCAAAGTACATATTTGCCGTATAGCTCCGGAGCTTTTGAAAATCCAGTAAGAGACGCTAAAAGATAAGGGGAACGGGCAAGTGCCTGTGTTCCAAAAATATCTATTGCCCTTACTGATGATTTGGATGCAATTATTGCGCATAACCACAAAAGCAATGAAAAGAGCAGCCAGTTTATTAATGCTTGAAATAAATAATACCAAAATGGAAAAGAAATTCCAACTTTTACTGAAATAAGATCAGGGAAATGGGTGTGGCTCAGATATCCCAATATTGCTGTTGCTATTAATACAGCAAGACCGATGAACAAAGATAACCCTCCGGCAATGTATTTGAATGGATTAATAAGCTTGGATATCATGACTTTGGTTTTTGAAGTTCTGTGATCTTCCCGATAAGGTCATCGAGCATGTTTCTTACTGTTGGGTAACTAAGCTTCAGCTTCTCAGCCATAATTTTAAGACTACCGCTGCTTTTTACAAATTCAAGGATGAAATCCTGCTCCTTTGGATCTAGTTTCAACAATAAGGGCAAATAAAATGAACCGTTTATTGTTGTGTGGCATTGCTCACAATTAAGAGTCTGGGCTTTCAACTCCGAACCGCAACTGGGACAATTAATAGGAAATACTTTATCCATATCTTTAATATTATTGCACAAATATAAATAATAATTCAATATAAGCAATAAAAAACTAAATAAAATTAAACAAGAGTTTAATAAAGTTAAAATTAATCTAATTTTATTCAATAAAAAAGCTGCTAACATTTTATTGTAGCAGCTTTTCAACATTGATTATGAATTCAGGGCTTTATTATTTCTTTATTACCTGGCGGTTTTGATCAATCATTAAACTTATATATGCTTCACTTCCTTTTGCTTTTATGTATTCGATAGAAGCAGGTCTGTCTGATCTGAACAAGACTGAGAAGGCTTTCGAAATAAAATTGTTATAAAATTTACATTCCCTTGGATTGCTTGTTTTACATTCAGCACAGGTAGAGTATTTATTATCAATGCAACAGGTTCTGATTTTGCACCACGAAGCCTTTGAGTTTTTCATACATCCGGGGCATTTGCCATTTATGAAAGTTCTGCAATTTCTACAATACAATCCGCAGTAGGCAAGGAGATCAGAGTTTTTATCCTGGTTATTGTTCATGACTAAGTAAGTTTAATATGTCTCCATTTGAACTTCTGTTATACAGTTCTCCTGGTTTTCAAAGTCGCATGTGATATACACTTCACGGCAAGTCCATTTAGGGATTATTGACTTTCTGGTCATTTCACCCATCATCTTTTCATACGTGTTTGACAGTTTGTTCCATGGGCCTTTGTGAATTTCAGAAACACAGTTGTACTCAGGTAAGATATCAAAGCTGAACTTTCCCGGATCGCCTTTTGCTTCTTTTATTGGGAGGCAAATATCAAGCGTAAACGGAGTGTCTTCCTTACCGTCTGAACCGGCGTATTGCCAGATCTGTGGTCCTGTAATTTCCAATCCCAATTCTTTGGCTTTAACAGCTATGTCGCTGGCATTGGTTCCAACATCTGTCAGCATTGTTGACATTTTTGTTTCAAGTGAATACTTGATTACTGCGATTTTTTCTACTTTTTTTCTTTCCATTGCATGTGATTTTAAGGTTGTTAATGTGAAGGTTATTAATAACATCAGCGCTAAAGTTGTAGTGATTTGTTTCATGATTTTTAGTTTTTAATTAAACAACACTACAAAGAAAAAGCAGCAGAGTGACAACAGTATGTCAGTAGTGTTTGATTTTTTTTATCCTTACTTGTTTTTTGGTGAGATTGGGGCATGCCTTGTCAGTATCTGATTCTTATCAAATACTATAAAAAAGGTTTGTTATGGTGTTTGATAGGGAGGAAGTATTAAGTTGGTGCCTTTGATATAGAAGGAAAACCCGATTAAAAAAAGCCAAGTTCAAGTTTAGCTTCTTCGCTCATCATTGATTTGTCCCAGGCCGGATCAAAAGTAAGTTCAATATTGGCATCCTTTATTCCTTCAACAGAAGTAACATTTTCATATACATCCTGAATAATCATATCGGCTACAGGGCAACCGGGAGCTGTTAATGTCATTATAATGTTTGCAACATCATCCTCTATGTCAACACTGTAGACTAATCCGAGGTCGTAAATATTTACCGGTATTTCAGGATCGAATACCATTTTAAGCTTTTCTATAATTTCGCTGAACCTTTTATCTTCAGATTCTCTCATAATCAGATAGTCGTTAACTGTTTATTTTATTGAAAGCAACAGCAAAAAGCCTTATTTGTTTAATCATTGCGAGCAAACCGTTTGAGCGGGTAGGGGAAAGGTGTTCTCTGAGGCCGATTTTATCCATAAAGTGGAAATCGCAATTTATAATTGCTTCCGGAGTTTGATTATTAACAATCCTTAAAACCAAAGCGACCAATCCTTTAACGATAAGTGCGTCGCTATCGCCCTGATAGCTGATTAATCCGTTAGAATATTGAGCATCAATCCAAACCTGTGACTGACAACCTTTAATAAGGTTCTGCTCTGTCTTTTGCTTTTCATCAATGGGTTTTAATTCATTACCCAGTTCGATGAGATAGGTATATTTATCCATCCAGTCTTCATAAACTGAAAACTCACTTATTATTTCGTTCTGAATTTCTTCTATTGTCATCTTTGTAATTTTTCACGACAAATGTCTGTATTTTTTTTAAATATGAAATGTGCATTATTGTAAAAAACAACAAAAAGCTTGAATGTAAAACAAAAGCTAATTCCCTCTGGTCTGGAAAAGCAAATTATTATCAGATGGAATGAGGTGTAAAAGAAATGAAAAAAAAGAGGCTGCCCTTTTAAGTTGGCAACCCCCACAATCTATTAATGAATATTAATCTAAAAAACTAAGAGTTCCTTCGTTTTGCTTTCCAGTATTTTATGAATTTGGTTTGAGTAATCAAGCCAACAGGACCTTCAAGAATTCCTCCTTCTTTGTAAATGTCATAAACTCTGATTTCAATAAGATTATCGCCCGGTTTAAGAATGCCTTCAGGAATAAAATAGTTTCTGAACTGCGAATATGTTTCACCATTAAAATCATCGCCGGAAATTCCTGTAGAGGCGATAAATTTTCCGTTTATATAAACTTCATCGTTATCATCGATACGTCCGGCAAGCATAATCATTCTTTCACCTGCATATTGCTTTGGCAGTTCGAATTTTCTTGAATAAGAAGCCCATCCGTCGTAATCGTTATAACCCTGGTTTTCCCATTTTCCCGGGACGGTAATAGTTTTGGCATTGTCGATATTGAAAGTCTTGCCTTTGCTGAAAGCCCATTTAC
Source organism: uncultured Prolixibacteraceae bacterium (assembly GCA_964443445.1). GTDB lineage: Bacteria > Bacteroidota > Bacteroidia > Bacteroidales > Prolixibacteraceae > CAYMTR01. The sequence goes on from CAYUEI010000226.1 coordinate 4,316, forward strand.
CGGCAAGATTAATGTCAGGAATAAGAGCAATGCCTGAAGTGAAAATTCTTAATGTGCCTTTTATTATTCCTCCTTCAATCTGCGAGTCATAAACACGTACTGCGATTATATTTTCTGCGTTAAGGCGGATAAGATTATTTGGCACTTCATATTTTCTGTAAGAGCTGTAAGCAGTTTTATATTCAGGTGGAAAATCACCTGTCTGGCCTATCTTCTGGCCATTTATAAAGACCTCATCAATATCGTCGATATAGCCAAGTTCCAGAATTATTCTTTTGTCTTTGAAAGAAGAAGGGATGGTTACTTTCTTTCTGTACCAGGCAAAGCCGTCATAATTTTGATAACCTTCATCTTCCCAGCGGGCGGGAGCATAGATTTTGTTCCAGTCGGAATCATTGAAATTCATTCCTGCCCATGATGGATTATCACCAATTTTAAAAGACCAGTTACCTTTCAGGCTGATTTCGTCTTCAATTTCATTTGCTTTTGAAACAGCGCTAAAAAGAAGTAATGCTATTAAAATTGCAATTGTATATATTAAGCGTGTCATATTCTTCACAATTATCTTATTTC